>DATAPM010000027.1:0-2527 GCA_036265225.1 Vulcanimicrobiaceae bacterium | reverse complement strand
ATCTGGCGAGCATTTGTTTCGCGTTTTCGTGGCGACCTTTCACGTCGGTGCTGACGAAACCGGGAGTTAGATAAGCCGTTGCCGCCAAGTCGCTGTGCGCGGCAACCGCAGCCATGAAGCGGCTGTATTCTTCCTGCATCGAAGCGATCAGGGCGCACTCCCTGGTGATTGCGCTACTGGCCTCCTTCAAGGGCTTTGAGATTCAGCGGTATTTCGAGGGCACTAAACTTGGCAGCGTATCGTTTTGCAACGGCCCAGCGAGTCATGGGTGGCGTGACCAGCTAGTTCTACTAGGAGGCGTCGGCGCCGGGCTAAAATTCGTCGGCCAGGGTGGGGGGCGTTGGACGCTCTCGCGGGCCAAGCGCGTAACCTTGCGTCCGGCTCGTCCGAAAATAGATCGTACCCCCTACAGGTTTACGTCTACGACCTTTGGTTTGTCGGTTGAGTGCCGAGCGGCACGAACCGATGCCTGGTCAAAAAGCAGGTCGCCGCTCGTGCGATAGATTTTCGCCTTTTCAATCGAACCATCAGGTGCGACCTGCACCGCGACGATGGCGAACTGATCGTCCCCAGTTACTGCGACCGTATGTAAAAAAGCTTAAATGGTGGGCGGTATAAGGATTGAACTTATGACCTCTTCCGTGTCAAGGAAGCGCTCTCCCACTGAGCTAACCGCCCGTCGCAAATCGCGAGAAGAGCCGATTTTTCGCAGTTGCGCGCGCTGGCCCTGCCGATCGGCGGTTTGACAAGCTCTTCGCGTGCGTGATAGAGTGGCGCGTACCACTTTTCACTCGCCAACACGGAGGCACGATGAATCAAAATCTTCGAAATTGCTTCCCCTGGCCGTCAACGACTGACGGCGGGTCGGCGTGTTTTGGACCTTCGGAGGGCGGACCGGCGTAACGTCGGCGTCTCGATCCATCCGAAGGCCTCCGCGAACGACCGGGGGCCTTTTCATTTTCCACATTTCACTTTTATACATGAGGCAACATCATGGAACTCTGGCATCAGAGCGAGGCTCGGGTGCGCCATGACGACGCCTTGGAAAACGCCCGCCGCGGCCGGCTCGCAAGCCTGGCATCGAGCGGACGAAGTCCGGGGATTCGCATTCGCATCGCGGCCGCAGCGCAGGGACTGAGCGACGCGCTCGAAGCATTCGCGCAGAATCTAGTTGGCGGTGAGGCTCGCTAATCGTTACAGAAGGGCGGCGGCATCCATCGTGACGTCGGCGCCCTTCCACTCTTTTTCAAAGCGCGCGCGCGTGGCAGCAGCCTGCGCTGCTTGTCCGTCCGCCGTCATCGCTGCCGCTAATCCGTAGAGCGCGCGCGGATCGTTGGGGTAGGCGTGCAGCGTTGCATTGAAGGCGTCAATGGCCTGCGCGTTTGCACCGCGTCGCAGGGAGAGCGCGCCCAGCGCTTCACCGGCGGGAATGTACGGAATCATCTCGCCGGAAAAATCCGCACGCTGATTGGCGATCGCAGCCTCGAGCCAGTGCTCCGCGTCGCGGTCGTTGCCGTCGGCTTCGGCAAGCCGAGCCAAAAAAAGTTGCGGTAAGTAGCCGCGCTTCGGAGGGCCGTTCTTCATGAGGTCTGCCGCGATGGCATGCGCCTCGCTCGTATGCTGCAGCTGCAGCGCCGCAAGTCCGCGAACCGCCGCTCCGCCGTATTGATTTCCGGCAGCCGCGTAGGCACCGGCGTAGTCGCCGAAACGAAGGGCGGTAATCGCGTCGTAGCTGGTATCGAGCCCGGCTCCCAGACGCCGCGCCCACTGTCGCGCGGCGGCATAGTTCCCGAGCATCATCGCGGCTGCGTAGGCGACGGCGATATCGTGATTGACGTAGCGATCGGCGTGTTGCGGGTCGCTTCCCGTCGTGTTGAGCTGCTGCACCAACGTGTAGGCGCGCTCGCTCGAGATGATTGCCGCAGCATAATCGCCGGTTTCGGTCCAATAGTGCGCCGGCATGTGTGCCAGATGCTCGGCTTGCGAGGGAAAGTCTGCCGCATCAAGCCGTTGAGCGCATTTGAGTGCCGCCTCGCGTTGCGGCGCCAGATCGTAGAGATGAAGGCAGAGATGATTCGCCATCGGATTGGTTGGCTCGTCGCGTAAAACGCCATCGACGAGCGTCAGGGCGTCCTGCGTTTCCAGACTGAGCGGCGCCGAATCGTTCCAAGTTAATCCGCCGCTCTCCATGAGGGCCTCGGCCGTCAAAAGTCGCACGTTCCGATCGCCGGAGCGCTCAGCCAACGCTACCATGGCGTGACGGTAGGCGGTATCGTCGTCCTGCCAGTCGGCAAAACTGCCCTTATAGCGTAGCTCCATCGCCTTGATCAGCCCTCGATTAGCCGGCGAGAGATTCGATTCGAGCGTCACGGCCCGCGCGATCGCCTGCTGTCCCGCCGCGAAGCGCTCTTGCGTCATCGGCGTATTGAGATCCGGTCCCTTTGCGAGCGCGATGCCCCAGTATCCCATTGCCAGAAGCGGATCGCGCACCGTTACCTGCGTGAACGTTTGGGCGGCGGCATCGCCA
>DATAPM010000026.1:0-2831 GCA_036265225.1 Vulcanimicrobiaceae bacterium | reverse complement strand
CGGCACCCCGAGTGGTTCCTTAAACGCTTTTGCCATCGCCGTTGACGCCGAGGGCTACCTTTACGTGGCGAGTTTCGACCGTATTCTCGTCTTCGCCCCTGGAGCAGACGGCGTCGCGACGCCGGTGCGGGACATTACGGGACCGCTCACGGGCGTGAACCAAGTTGAGGGGATCGCGCTCGATACAGCGGGCAATTTGTTCGCACTCGATCGCTTTACCAACGCCGTTCTTGAGTTCGCTCCAGGCGTGAACGGGAATGTCGCGCCGATTGCCGTCATTTCCGGTTCGAAAACCCATTTTGACTTTCCCGAACTCATCAACTTGTCGCCGACAGGCGATATCTACGTCACCGAAGAGTCGGACGTCCTCGAATTTGCTGCGGGCTCCAACGGCAACGTTCCGCCGCGACATATCATCGCGCCGGAAGGACTTACGCCGTTTAGCAACGCGCCGGTCGCCGGTGGGCACATGTACGTCGGGTACATGAGCAGTTCGAGCGGCGGGTACGGCATCGGCGTGTATCGCACCAGCGATGACGGACCTTCGTTACCGGTCCGCTCGATCAAGGGTGACCGAACACGACTTGGGGAGCCCAGCGCCCTGGCCATTCGCTGATCGATCCGCCGGTGCCGGTAGAAGCGCCCGACGCTTGCTCGGCAACCCTGAGCAAGGGGAATCAAAGGGCGCGCCCAAATTCTTTTGCCCTAGATAACCTGCTACTCGGACCGTTGCTGTTGAAGCATGGGAGTGATCTGATGAAGGCATCGAAAGCGATTCTTCTCCTTGTGTTCGGTATCGCCGCGGCGGCGGCCGCGGGATGCGGCTCACAGACCGCTACCCTGCCGTCTTCGCAGGCAGCATTTCCCCGGCCCGACGGCGGCATCAAGCAACGCGACCTGCTATACGTGTCGAACGCGAACGGCACGGTGAGCGTGTACCGGTATTGGCAACACACGCTCGTTACGGTCCTCACCAAGTTCGCGAAGCCAATGGGCGAATGTGCCGACGCTGCCGGCGACGTCTACGTTGCCGACTTTGGAGCAAAAAAGATCTACGAGTACGCCCACGGCGGGACCAAGGCCATTCACACGATCGACGGCTCGCCGAACACCCCGCGTGGTTGCTCCGTCGCGCGGTCTGACGGCGATCTTGCGGTCGCGAACTACGGTCAGAGAGACTCTTCCTATTACGGCGATGGAAACGTTGCCGTCTACGCTAAGGGGCACGGAAGCCCGTCGTTTTACGGCGCGAACCATGATAACCATTTCATGGGCTGCGCTTACGATGACCGGGGCGACCTGCTCGCCGTCAGCGAGACCGGATACAGCGGCATATGGTACTACTCTCCCGAATTCTTCTATCTGCCAAAGCACGGAACATCGCTCATCACGGTGCAGCTGCCAAACCCGTACTCCTCATCGGGCTGGTACAACGAGGCCGTACAGGGGGTTGCGTGGGATGGGAAGTACTGGATCGTCGTCAGCTACGACGAGCTCTACCTCTACACCATCAACGTGAAGGCCGAGTTCGTCAGCCGCATAAAACTCTCGGGCTCCTACGGCGACCTTGGCCCGGTTGCGGTCTACCGCAAAGCGCTCAAAGGAGTCGGAACGCAGGTCGTCGCTGCGTCGAGCAAATTTAGCGGCAAAGGCGTCGTGGATTATTGGCACTATCCCGCCGGCGGCAGCCCGCTCGCGCAGATCACCAGCGATCTCGACGCCCCCTATGGGGTCGCGATTAGTATGGGGACGCCATGATTCGTTTTGCGCCGGGAATGGCCGCCCTCGTTTTGCTCGCCGGCTGCGGCGCGCCGCCGCAAGGCGTCGTTCCGGGGGCTGTTAACGACCAGAACGCGGTGGCCGGATCGGCCTCGCCTGACGAGTCGTGGACGGCCAAGGGACTCAAGCAACGCGATCTGCTCTACGTCACCAATGCGGACGGCACCGTTAGCGTTTTCCGCTATTGGCAACGAAGTCTCGTTGGGGTACTGACCCACTTTAAGAGACCGTGGGGCGCATGCTCGGACCAAAGCGGCGATGTTTACATCACGGACTTCACGGCAGCCAAGGTCTATGAATACGCTCACGGCGGAACGAAAGCGATCAAGGTGCTCGACGATCCCGGTTACTCGCCGGAGGGGTGTTCGGTCGCTCCCGGTTCAGGAGATCTCGCCGTGGGCAACGGCACGGACTACTATTACTACTACACCGATGGAAGTCTCGCCATCTACCCGCACGGCAGCGGAAGCCCGATCCTCTACAAGACCAACGACGAGGATCATTTCACGAGTTGCGCCTATGATAACCACGGCGATCTGCTCACGGTCAGCCGATACGGCTACTACGGCCTTTACACGCAGTTCTACTACCTGCCTAAGCAGAGTTCGAAGCTGATCCCGATGAACTTGCCCGGTCCGGGGCAGAGCTCGTCCGGCTGGGACTACGTTCAGGGCGTGGCCTTCGACGGAAAATACTTCGTCGTCGCGAGCTACGACCGGCTCTACCGTTTTACGATCAACGTCAAGGCGCAGTACGTCGACACGATTACGCTTTCGGGCGGATACGGCTCGGTTGCCGCCCCAGCGATTTACCGGAAAAGCCTCAAGGGAGAGGGTACGCAGGTCGTGGGCGGAGCAAGCGACGACAACAAAAGCGCCGTTGACTACTGGCGCTACCCCGCCGGCGGGAACGCCATCGACGCCATTACGAAAGACTTAGACGCGCCCTCCGGCGTCGCCATTAGCTTGGGGAAAGAATGAACGCAGTCACAATTCGCGCTTATTCCTGCTCGGTACTTCTCGCGTGCGCACTCTGTGCGTGCGGGGGCTCGG
>DATAPM010000025.1:0-13535 GCA_036265225.1 Vulcanimicrobiaceae bacterium | reverse complement strand
ATCCGCTGGGCCTCGCCCTGGTAGCGCTCCCAGTGCTCGTGGTCGCCGACCACGGCGCTGAGCATCGCTGCGGCTTCCAGAGCGTAGACCGCTTCGGCATTAATCTCGGTGACCGCGCCGTCGAGCGTATAGTACGGGATGATGTTCCGCCATGAAGAGATTCCGTACATGTCCACGCCCTTGGCGCGGCAGAGTACCAAGCCGTTGGCGTCGCGCTGCGTGAGCAGATAATCGGTGAGTTTAACGATCAGTCCGTATCGCTCGCGGACCCAGTCGTCGTCCAGCGTGGCATTATAATGGTGCAGCATCCCGATGAGGTGAAGCGGCGTGTCGTCGTTGATGTTGAGGTCGTAGTCGGTCTTGTAGCCGCTGACGCCGCGAATGTACTCGACCATTAAGCCGCTCTCTTCGACCGCCAAATTGAAGACCTCGAGCGCGTTACGGCTGAACTCGGGCCAGAAGTAGTCGAAACCGTGCACGAGCCACGACGTATCGCGGGAGACCAAAATGTCGGAGGGCGGTGAGTTGGTCGCCCCCCATCCCTGAGGATACTCCTTGACGATGCGCAGCATGTTGGCTTTAGCCCAGGCCGCGCCGCGGCTGATCTCGGGCGACGGCGTCAAAAAGCGCGCGTCGGCCAATCGCTTCGTGAAGTAACCCTGCGTATCGTGCAGCGCGCGCTGCTTACCGAGGAGCGCCTCGAGAACCGGGCGGCTGCGCTCGTTGCCATCCTTGTGATAAACAACCGCCAGGCGAAGCGACTCGCGCGCTCCCGCGGCGACGGGAACGCGATATTCGAAAGCTCCGAAAATACGCCGGCTGACCAACTCCGCTTCCTGCGGCGTAACGTCGTCGGAGGTTTGAGCCGGGGGCGCTTTGGCCAGCGTTCCGCGGCGCATCGACTCCAGCAATACCTGCTCGCGCAAGGACAGCTCGACCGCGACGGGCGTACGCGACCCGCCCCACCAGCGTTCGCCGCCCGTCTCCAGGTTTTTCGAACAGATAAACCGTCCGTCGTCCCAGGCGCGCACTTCGTGCTCGGGCTCGCCGTAAAAGCGCTGCCCGACCAACATCGCCCAGGGAAAGAGCGCGACCTCGACGTCGGCCGCTCCGGGATTATAGAGGGTTACGTCAACCACGAACGAGACGGCGCGGTCGAAGCCTGGACCGTACGGAACGTAGAACGCCTCGGTGACGTGCACGCGATGGTCGAGCGTAAACTCGGAGATCTGCGCGTACGGGAGAAAGGTGAGCTCTCGCTCGATCTGATGCGGAAAGAACGTCGTGTCGCCGACGCGATACGCGACGTGATGCGTTCCGAAGATGATCTGATCGGTATCGGCGTCCCAGAGCCCGCGGACGCCTCCCTTTGCCGTCGATTGAGCGTACGACTTGAGGTTGCCGAGCAAGAGGCCGTAGGGGGTCTCCGATTCGTGCAGGACGTAGGCGCAGAACTCGTTCCGTTGCGCATCGTAACTCGAACCCATGCCGTATGCCCTACTGCGGCATGGAGCGCAGAGGCGCCTCCTCGCGCCACGGCAAACCGATAGGCCTCGTGCGGACGTACCAGGCCCCGGCGAAGATCAACTTGACGCTCGAGGTGCTCGCACGGCGCAACGACGGCTATCACGGCATTCGAAGCGTAATGGTTCCGCTCGACTTGGCGGACGAGCTGGTGATCGAGCCGAGTAACCGCTTTACCTTTACGTGCAGCTGCAGCGAGCTTGAAGAAGAGAGTAACCTAGCCGTCGCGGCCTTGCGCGCGCTCGGCGATCTTCCGCCCGTGCGGATGGAGCTGCGCAAGCGAATTCCCGTGCAAGCCGGGTTGGGCGGCGGATCGAGCGATGCAGCGGCCGTCTTACGCGCGGCAATGGCCGGCGCGTTCGGCGCACCGGGCGAACGCGAATGGATGGCGATCGCGCGCGCGCTCGGCTCCGACGTTCCTTTCTTCCTCGCCGGCACCGGAGCACTGGTCGAAGGAAGCGGCGAACGGGTTACACCCGCCGGCGCGCTGCCGAAATGGCACGCGCTGGTCGTCAAGCCGCCGCTGTCTGTCTCGACGGCCGACGCCTATCGCGCCATCGATGCGATCGATCGCCGGCTGCGCCCGCGAAACGAGAGCGTCTCGCTCGCCTTGCTTGAGGCGCTCCAGGGCGGAGATTTTGCGACGGTAGAGTCCTTGATGCAGAACGATTTCGAGCCGGTCGTCTGCACCCGCGCGCCGGAGATCGGCGCGGCGCTCCTTGCGTTGCGCGCCGCCGGTGCGAGCAATGCGATGCTCGCCGGGTCGGGCTCCTGTGTCTTCACGTTGACGCCCGATAGTGACCGCCTCGAGAGCATCGGCGAGCACCTCGAACTCCCCGCGAACTACGAACGCTTCGCCTGCGCTTTCGCGGCCACGCCGGCGTGGCGTCCTTCGACCAGCGCAGGGTGACAAGATGAACGCCGTCGTTTTGGCGGGGGGACCACAGGACGAGGTGGCGCGATTGCAGCTCGGCGCGCCAAACAAGGCCTTCGTCGAAATCGCCGGCATTACGCTCGTGGGCCGCGTCCTGCGTACGCTGCGTGCCACGCCGCAGATCCAGCGCATCGTCGTCGTCGCGCCGCCGGAGATGCGCGGCCATCGCGACCTCGCGGGCGCCGACGAGCTCCGCGCCGACGGCGTGCGGATCACCGAGAGCCTGCGCAACGGTTTGGCCGGTTTTGCGCCCGACGACGACCTCTTGATCGCCGCATCGGATCTGCCGGTACTCTCGGTGCGAGCGACCGAAGATTTCATCGCCCGCGTCGAGGCGCTCGACGCCGACGTGATCTACGGCTGCGTCGAAAAGAGCGTGCACCTGCAATCCTTTCCCGACGTTCCTCACACGTGGGCGCGAATGCGCGACGGGACGTTCTGCGGCGGCGGCGTCTTTGCGATGAAGCCCCGCGCGCTGCCGCTGCTCGACCGGTTCCTCGAAGGCCTCGGGGCGGCGCGCAAGCACCCGATCAAGCTGGCCCGTTTCTTCGGCCTCGACATGATGCTGCGATTTGCCGTCGGACGGCTTTCGATCGCCCAAGCGGAAGCCCGCGCTTCGAAAATTCTCGGTGCACCCGTACGAGCGCTCGTCTCACCGTACGCCGAGACGGGCGTCAACGTCGACCGAGTCGGTGACGTCGCGTTAGCCGAGCGGCTGGCGGCGCAAGGGTGAGCGGGCTCGTCCTAGGGTGAGCGCCAGCGCTTGAAGAGTTCGTTCGCGATTCCGAATTGATCGAGCGCTTTGCCAACGGTATGCGCGATGATATCGTCAACGCTCTGCGGGTTGGCGTACATTGCGGGGATAGGGGGCAGGATCACCGCACCGATTTCGGCCAGCTGGGCTAGCGTTCGCAAATGGCCTAAATGTAGCGGCGTTTCGCGAACCACCAGGACGAGCCGGCGCTTCTCTTTCAAACAGACGTCGGCGGCGCGAACCAGCAGGTTCGAGTTCATCGAGTAAGCGATGCCGCTCGCGCTCTTCATCGAACACGGAATAACGAGCATGCCGTCGGTAATAAAGGAGCCGCTGGAGATGGCGGCAGCGAGGTCGTCGTCGCGATGCGCGACATCGGCGAGTGCTTCGAAGTCGTCGGAGGTCATCTCGGTCTCGAGCTCGATCGTGCGGCGCGCGGCCGACGTTAGGACCAGGTGCGTCTCGATACCGCCGATCGCACGTAGCGCCTGCAGCACCATGTAACCGTAGAGGCTGCCGCTAGCCCCGCTGATGCCGATGATGATGCGCCGCATCGGAGGGCGGTTATACGAAGCGTGCAGGGGCGCCTGGTAGGAACTGTAACTTCATTGGAAGTGGTGCCCGCTGCCGCGCAGTTTCGTTCCTTCGTCGCCGATGCCGTACGCTGGTATCGGAGCGGAGACGAGGCCGCGCTGCTGCGTTTGATCCGTTCGCCCCGCAGCGGCGTGGGGCACGACGTCGGCGCGGCGTACGCGAAGCACGCGCGGCGTACCGGCGCGCTGCTCGATGCAATCGACGCAAGCCGTCCCGCTTTGCCGGCGGCCGACCGCGAAAGTGCGCTGGTCTTCGCGCAGCGCGTTCGCCGCATCCGCGCGCTGCCGGCCGATTTGGACGAGCGGGCGCTGCACGGCGCGATCGTCACCGTCTTCGAGCTCCCGCCCGAGGCGGGAAGTTACGGCGACCACGACGGGGCCGGACGCGCGCAATCCGCAGATATCGAACTGACGTCGGCAGCGGCGCCGGAATCGCCGGCCAACGTCGCCGGCTGGCAGCGCCATTTTAGCGCGTCGGCACTCAATACGTATGCCGAGTGTCCGCGCAAATGGTTCTACAAATATGTTTGCGCTGCAGTCGAAGACCCGGGTTCGGCCGCATCGGCGTACGGGACGGCTTTTCATAGCGCGCTCGAGGACTTTCACGGCGAGTTTCCCCGGCCCAAGGCCCGTGATGCGGCGGCGATGCGGGCACGCATCCGCGAACAGATCACCTGGGCCTTCGAACGCAATCGCAGCGGCTTCGAAACCGCCGTCGAGTTCGAACTGCAGGTGCGGCGCGCGCAGCGAACCGCGCAACGCTACGTTGACTGGCTGCTGCTGATGGAGCGCGAGGCGCCATTCGAAGTGCTCGGCCGCGAGCTCGCGGCGAACCTGGAGCTGGAAGGACGTCCTTTCGTCGGATACATCGACCGTCTCGACCGCGACGAACGCTCGGGCGGCGTTTCGGTCGTCGACTATAAGACCGGAAACATCGCGGCGTCGCCGGCCGAGTACGGCGACAAGGTGCGCCGTTTCCGGGACTTTCAGCTGCCCTTCTACTACTGGGCGCGAACCGAAGCCGGCGATCGCGTAACCAAACTCGTATTGATCCCGCTCAAAGACGCCACGCACGACGTTCGGCCGGTCGTCCTCAGCGTTGGCGGCAACATCACTATCGCCGAGCTCGAGCGCTCGCGATCGCGCATGATCGAGCTCAGCGATCTTCTCGGTTCCGGTCGCATCGCCGATTTCGAGCCGACCACCGATCCGGCGGCCTGCACGTACTGTAACTACGCGCCGGCGTGCCTTCGGCGGCCGCCCACCGAAGCGGCCCGTTTCGGAAGTTGATCGCACTCGAGCTGACCGGCGAGCAACGCGACGCCGTCGACGCGCCTTTCGACGTTTGCGTCGCCCTGCTCGGGGCACCGGCAACCGGCAAGAGCACGGCATTGGCGCAGCGTGCGTCAAGGGCGCGCGAACTTTTTCCCCAAGCCGCCCCGCTGTTCGTCGGAGTCGAACGTCCGCTCGAGGACTTTGCGGTCGCGGTTCTGCGTGAAAGCAACGTCGAAGTCTGCCTGGTCGATGACGCCGAGGCCGAGCTGCTTTTTCGCGAGGCTTGCATTCCACTCTTCGAACTGGCTTGGAACGACTTCGCCGAGAATCAGATCGATCCCGAGGTCCCCGGTCTGCGAACGCCGGTACGTTTTTTCGAGTCCGCCTTCCGTCTGATCCGCCGCTTGCGCGATGCGGGCGTGGAGCCGGCCACGTTTCTGCAGCGCGCGCTGACGGCGGCGACCGAGTTTTACGCCAATCCGCCGAACTTCGCCGACCCGCGGCTCCTGGCAGCAACGAAGAATACGTTCCACGATTCGCTCGACGTGCACCCCAACGAGCTGGCGCGCCAGTATCGCCGCGAGGTCGATCTGGCCAAGATTCTGGCTAAGCTCTACGAGCGTTACGTCGAGCTCGTGGACCGCGGCGGGCGAATGACCGCTCGCGACGCCGCAGTCGCTGCGCGAAAGCGTATCGAGTCCGATCCGCAGCTCGCGTCGCGGCTGCGCGAACGCCACCGTTTGGCCTTCGTCGACGACGCGCAGAGCCTCACCGCGATCGAGGTTCGGCTGCTGGAAGCAATTTTCGGCGAATCGCTGGCCGGCGTTACGCTCTGCGGCGATCCCGCATCGGCCGTTTCGAGCGCGAGAATGAGCGCGGGGGACGCCGCCTTCGCGCGCGCCGCCGCTCGCATCGAGCTCACGCAGCGCCATCGCACGCCGGTCGTCGAGGTGCATCGCGACGTCACGCCGCGCGACGAAGCCGAACGCATCGCCGAACGAGTCGAAGCCTGGCTGCGTGAAGGGGTCGCGCCGGCACGTATCGCCGTGCTCTTTCGTTCGGTACGGCACGTCGCGCTCTACGAGAGTGCGTTGCTCGAGCGCGGCATCCCCGTCTTAGTCGGCGGCGACGTCAATCTCTTTGCCGACCGGCGCGCGCTCGACGCACTCGCGCTGCTATGGAACGTCTACGATCCCTTCCGTCACGAATGGCTGCTGCGCACGCTGGCCGGCAAGTCGCTCGCCCTCTCCGACGCTTCGCTGGCGCTGCTCTGTCGCGAGCCGCCCGATCCGCAGCGGGCGCTCTTCACGTTCGACGAAGAGCCGGCGCCGACGGCGCGCACCGGACGCTGGGATCCCAAACGCGATCTGCGACTCGGCTGGAACGTCGTGCGCGGCGAGCTCGACGAGGCTTTGAGCGAGGAATCGGCATCGCGAGTTCGCCGTTTCCGTCAACTGCGCGAAGGCTGGATCGAGGCGATGCAAACGCTGCCGTTCGACGACTTCGTGCGTAAGGTTTGGCGTGAAGGGCTAGCTCGCGAAGGCGATCCGGGTTCGGCGCGAGGACGAGCGCAACAGTCTGTCCTAAAACGCCTGCTCGAGCGCCTGACCGGCTTCTTCGCCGATCGCCCCGAAGCAGCGCTGGGCGACGTGCTCGAGTACGCGCAGGAGCGCATGACCAACGACTTGGAGAGCTCCGCTCCGCCCCCCGCGCAATGCGAAGGCTTCGTTCAGATGCTCAGCGTCGAAGCCGCGCAAGGCCGCGAGTTTGACCGAGTCGTCGTCGCCAACGTGCGCCCCGGCGCCTTTCCGCGCTGGTACGCACCCGACGCATTTCTCTTCAGTCCGCGCTACGGCATGATTCCAAAGGAGAACTCGGGCGACGCGCGTGCATCCCGGACGGCCAAGTATACGTTTTACACCTTTCGTATGAAGAGTGCCCAGGGCTACAACGACCGGGAGCGGCGTGCCTTCGAGTACGCGCTCAGCCGCGCTCGCAAGAACGTGCTGGTGACCGCGTCGGGGCCGTCGACGCGCGGCGTCACCGCGCCCGAATTTCTCGAAGAGCTCCGCTAAAGAAACGCTCGATGCGCCTGCGGGAGCTATCCGTGGATGTTTACGCTCGCGAGGTATTGCCGCAGACTGCCGAGTTGTGGGCCGGCCGTCGCAGCTTCGACGCGTACGCCGAGCAAACGCTCGCGCTGGCGACCAGCGCCTACGGAAAGCGATCCTACCGGACGATCGGTCTTTATGACGGCGGTAGGCTCGTCGCGTCGTTCAAGCGCTACGAACGAACGATGCAGAATGGCGCTCAGAAGCTGCGCGCCTTTGGATTCGGTGCGGTCTTTACCCCGCCGGAGTACCGGGGGCGCGGTTACGCCAGCATTCTCGTGGCCTCGGCACTCGACGCGGCACGCGCCGACGGTTACGACCTCGCCTTCTTATTCTCAGACATTCGGCCGCAGTTTTACGCCGAGTTAGGCTTTCGCGCGGTACCGTCGCGCGAGTTCTCGCTGCGCGCCGACGAACTACCCTCCGGCCGCCTCGCGCCCGCGGGGCTCGACTCGGATGAAGACTGGCGGGCCGTCCGCCGTTGCTACGAGTTTACTTTGCGTCGCGGGGGCATCGGCTTCGGCCGCAACGCGACGCTCTGGGGCTGGACGCGGCTGCGCATCGCCCACGGCTCCGAACATCGAACCGGCGACACGATGAATCTCGTCGTGCGTCGCGGCAAGATCGTCCGCGCGTATATTCTTGGCGTGCGTGTACCGCAGCGCGACACCTACGTGGTAGACGAGTACGGTGTCGGCAGCGAAGCGTCAGCGTCAATGATTCCCGCGTTGCTGCGCGCGGCCGCGGGAGATCTGCGCCGGGTTGCCGGGTGGCTTCCCCCGGCCGGCGCACGCGATCTGCTTCCTCGGCTCGCGGTGCGGCGCCGCGACGGAGCCGTTCTCATGATGGCTCCGCTGCAGCCGCGCGGCGCTGCACTCATCGATCGAATAATGTCGGAAAAGCTCGAGATCGGGTGGGCCACCGACCACATCTGAGCGCCGCTTCCGGAGGCCACGGCAACGATAAAGCGAACGCTTGCCTGCGAAAGGCAGGTACAGATGAAGCAATTATCGATGGTCCTTCTTTTGGTCGCCGCGCTTGGGGCGCCCGCGAACGCTACCGGAGGAATGTCGGCGATGCAGTACTATGTCGGCAGTTGGACGTGCATGGCCGGCAACGCCGGCGAGAAGCCGATGAGCGCCACGGTCGAGTACACGTTGAATTCCGGGGTGTTGCGCGAATGGGTTCTGGTTCCGGCGCAGGGCAAGATGAAGACGCCGTACGCGTTGAGCATCGACCAATCTTGGGATGCAAAGCACGGGCGGTACGTCTCGACCTCAAACGATAATACGGGCGGCTGGAGCATTGCCTTCGCCAAACCGTGGACTGGCAATACGGAAGAATGGGTCGATCAGGCGTCGTCGGTTAAACCGGGACACGGCGCCACCGTCCGCGACAGCGCAACCGCCTTCCATTTTATGAGCTACCCGACGACCACATCGACGACGGCCAGCTTCAAAGGCACCTGCAAAAAAGCAATGTAGCGCAAGCGCCACTTTGTCATCCTGAGCGCGAGCCCTATTTTGTCATCCTGAGCGAGCGAAGCGAGTCGAAGGACCCAACCGCTTATCCTGAGCGAGCGAAGCGAGTCGAAGGGCTAAAACAAACTCGTCTGCAGGGCATCGCCCTCGGTAAGGGACGCGACGCGCGTTCCTAAAAGGCGCACCGGAGCGCCGTCGAGTTCGGCACGGCGCAAGCAATAGACGGCGGCGCGGAAGATGCGGCGCGCGTCGCGTGTCGGCTCCGCCAAGTGCGTCTGCCTTCCGAGTGTCGTAAAGTCGGCGCGTTTGATTTTCACGCCTATGGTTTGGGCTACGGTGCGTTCGCGCTCGAGCGTTTCGGCGAGCTCGCGCGCCTGTTCGCGCAAGACCGCGACGAGCCGCGTTTCGTCGCTAACGTCGTACTCAAACGTTTCCTCGGTTGAGATCGACTTTGTTTCGCGCTCGGGCTCGACGCGGCGCGGGTCGACTCCACGCGCCAGGTCGCGCACCGAGACCCACCACGAGCCAAACAACTCGCGTAGGGCCGCCTCTTCGAGCCGCGCCAGTTCTCCAATAGTCGAGATGCCGAAGAGCTGCAGGCGCGCTTGAGTTTTGGGGCCGATGCCCCACAACCGGCCGACCGGCAGGGGCGCGAGAAAGGCGGCTTCTTCTCCTGGTGCGACGCTCAGCAGACCGTCGGGCTTGCAATTATCCGAGGCAATCTTGGCCACCATCTTTGCAGTCGCAACGCCGGCGCTGATGGTGAGGCCGATCGCCGCTGCAACGTCGTGGCGCACGCCCGCCGCAAACGCTTCGGCTTCTTCCAGCGTCGTCGTTCCCAGCCCGACGAATGCTTCGTCGAGCGAGAGCCCTTCGACGGGTTTACCATCGCTGCGAAAAATCTCGAAGATCTGGCGTGAGATCGTGCGATACTTCTGCATCTCCGGCGGGACGACGATGAGATCGGGGCAGGCGGCCAGCGCTCGATAGAGCGGCATGGCCGAGCGAACGCCGTACGGACGCGCTTCGTAGGAAGCGGTTAAGACTACGGCGCGCCGGCTTCGCCCGGCAACGGCGACGGGCTTGCCGCGAAGACGCGGCTCGTCGCGAATCGCGACGCTTGCGTAAAAAGCATCGACGTCGAAGTGCGCGACGAAGTCAGCGGGCGATACGCTCACGCAGCCGCCGGCGCGCCGCTTTCTCCTGGTTGCCGCACGTCGCCATGCTGCACCACGCGCGCGATGCGTTCTTGGTGCGATCGTAGTACGCGTAGCGGCAACTGACCTTACGACAGGCTCGCATTCGCGGCCACGTGTTGTCGAGCAACGCTTCGTAGACGACGGCGAGCAGCGCCGCGATCGCCCCGTCGGCTTCGGGCGCCGCCGGGAGTAAATCCAACCCGCGGTTGGAGTCGACGGTCAGGCGCAGCTGGGCGGCACTGACGAACGGCCGCAGGCGCTCCCAGGCCGTTCGTACCTCGGCGGCGCCGTTATTGGCAAAGAGCACCTCGCGCAGGGCCTCGCGAAAGCCGCGCAGCCGGACGAGTTCGTCATCGCCGCCGACCGGGGGAAGCCCGTGGCTGAGGCACCAGGCGGCGCCGTGACCGACCGAATCCAGCTCGTCCGGGCCGTCCGGCAAATTGAGGGTATTTTCGAAGACGCGAATGAGGTCGAGAGCCCCAGGCGCGTTCTCCAGAGCAGCCGTCATGCGGAAGTAGCCTTCACCGGCAAAATAAGTTGACAAGTTACTGTCACCACTATATAATGATTGAAGGTTACCACATCCGTCAAGAGGTTACACATGTTCCGCGATCCCGTTCGTACCGCTCCCCTCGTTTCCGACATCAGCGATGTCGATCTCAAGTTGAGAATTAACCGGGCCGACTCGGCCCTTTTCCTGGAGTCGAATCTCCGCCTGCCGCACTTGCGGGTGTCGTAGCGCCGCGCGCGATGGCGAGAATCGTAAGCATATTACGCTCGTCGTCCGCGTCGCTGCCGGGGGTCTCGAGAATGGCCGTCTTATCACGCAGCTCCTGGTGAGCCAGTAGCGCGCGAAAGCCCTCAAACCCGATCCGGCCCTCGCCAATATGCCAGTGCCGGTCTCGGCCGGCTCCCAACTCCACCTGGGTGTCGTTGAAATGAAACATCAAGATGCGCGCCAGGCCGATTTCGGCTTCGGCGCGCTCTATAAATTTATCGACGCCTTCTTTTGAGTCGATGGCGTAGCCCGACGCCCAGGCGTGCGCCGTGTCGAGACAGACGCCCAACTGCGGATGGCCGATGCTTCGAATGAGCGCACCCAGTTCCGCAAGCGTGCCGCCTGCTAGATTGCCGGCGCCGGCGGAGTTTTCGAGCACCAAGAAAACCCCGGGCGTAATGCTTTCGAGCGCGCCCTCCAGCGCTTGGCAGATCGCCGTGAAGGCTTCGCCGCGATCGCGATCGCCGTACGAGCCCAAATGCGTGTTGACGAAACGCATACCGCCGCGTGCCGCGACGGCGAGGTCGTTTTTCAGCAGGTGCAACGAGCCGGCGGCGATCTTCGGATCGGCGCTGGCCAGGTTGATGAGATAGGGCGTATGGATGACGCACGGATCGAGACCGCCCTCGCGGCGCAACTCTGCGAAGTTGTCCAGTGCGCCTTCGTCGATGGCCGTCGTTCGATAGCTGCGCGGGTTGGTCGAGAAGACTTGAATGGCCGAGGCTCGACAACGTTTGGCGTGCGTGACGGCCTTGGCATAACCGCTTGCGACGTGGACGTGAAGACCGATCTTCAACGCGTCACGACGGAACCTTAACGCCTCCGAGATCGAACGGAATTGGCTGCCCGGGCTCGAGTTCGAGCTGCGGTAAATCGTCGAGCGAGCGCAGGCCGAACGACTCCAGGAAAAACGGCGTGGTCTTATACTGCATCGGGCGTCCGACGACGTCTTTGCGGCCGGCCTCGCCAATCAGGCCGCGATCGAGCAGCGTGCTGACGACGCTGTCGGAGTTCACGCCCCGAATCGCTTCGATCTCGCCGCGCGTAACCGGCTGAAGGTTGGCTACGATGGCGAGCGCCTCAAGGGCCGGTGTGGAGAGCGTCGTCTTGGGCGGCAAGAGATAAGCTTCAACCACGTCGCGAGCGGCCGGCGAGGTGGCGAAACGATAGCCGCCGGCGACTTCGCGCAAGACGATTCCGCGCTCGGCATAATCGGCTTCGACCCGCTGCAGGACCGCCGCGATCTCGCGCTCCTGCGCGTGCAGGAACTTGGCCAACTGCGAGATCGAGAGTGCTTCGCCTGCCACAAAGAGCAGCGCTTCGACCGGTCGCTGCAGTTCCAGCACCGCCTCTTCGAGACGCGCCGACTCTTCTGCGGAGAGTTCTTCCTGACGCAGATTCACGCGGCGGCCTTGGCAAAGAGGCGGATATCGTCGAACGGCTCGTCCTGTTCGAAGGTAACCCGCCGGCGTTTTATCAGTTCGAGCACGGCGAGAAAGGTTACGATAATGACGTCGCGGGTCATGCCGAGCTCGCCGCAAAGATCGGAGAAGCGCGCCTCGCCGTGCTCCTTGATGCGGCGCATGATGTAATCCATCGAAGCCATTAGCGAGATTCGTTCGCCGACAATCGAGCGCTTCTCCGGACGCGCTTGACGTAACATCTCGATGAACGCGCGCTTGAGCCTTTGCGGGTCGATGTCGAAGCGCTGAACCATCTCGCCGGCCGGATCGCCGGATTCACGGTAGAGAAAGGCCGCGGCCTCGCCCTGCCGCTCGCGCAGCTGCTGACCGAGCTCGCGGTACTGCGAGTAGGCGATCAAGCGGCGGCGGAGCCGCTCTTCGACTTGTTCGGCCGTCTCCTCGGATTCGTCGAGCAGCTCCTGGGGAATCGGCGGCAGCAGCGCCTTTGACTTCAGGAAGATCAGCGTGGCCGCGATCACCAAATACTCGGCGGCGATCTCCACGTCTATCACTTCCATCGCGCGCACGTAATCGAGATACTGCTCCGCGACGGTGGCCAGGGGAACGGTTGCGATATCGAGTTGCTGTTCTTTGATGAGGCTCAGCAACAGGTCCAGCGGACCGTCGAAGGCCTCAATCCGGACGTTGAACGTGCTCAGGACGAAAGCGACTGCGCGGCGACCAGTTCGGCCGGTTCGCCGAGCGCATCGGGATGCGCGGCGACATACTCGAGGGCGTGATCGACCAGGCGCTTCTCGTTGACGTATTTGAGCGTCTTGCGTGCCTGCGACACGTCGAACCAGCGCGCGTCGTCGACTTCGTGGTCGTGGTTGGCGGGATCGCCCGAAAGATAGCGCATCAAAAAGAAGGTCACGGACTTTTTGTGCTTGGCCTTGCCGACGTAGAACCAATACGAGATCTCGCTGAGGCGCGTGATGATCTCGGCCCAGCATCCCGTTTCCTCGTGGACCTCACGAAGCGCCGCCTGTTCGGTCGATTCTTTCGCCTCGACGTGACCTTTGGGCAACGTCCAAATCCGCGGCGGCTCGCCCCGGCCGATCAATAGGGCATCGTAGCCTGAGTCACGCCGGCGCAGCAGCAGCCCGCCCGCCGACACCTCGTACTTGATCCGCATTGAAGCTCCGCCTTTGGGATAAGGAAGGGGGCCGCGCTGAGCCCCCGATTACCCCCAATTATAAGCTCCAAGACCAAGAGTGGCCTGCGAGCAGGAACGCCCTTTTTTTGGCTTAGGGGCACTGCCCCTCATTGCCTCGCGCTAAGCGTCGGCCTAACTGCGTTGTGCGCCGCCAATACTATTTGTCCGGCGGCCGTTTCGCTCATGGCGCGAATCTCGGGCACCGCCGTCGCTTCGAATCGGGAGCCCCGCACGAGCGGCCCCACGATCCACAGATCGGGGGCCACT
>DATAPM010000024.1:0-9115 GCA_036265225.1 Vulcanimicrobiaceae bacterium | reverse complement strand
GAACGCCTACGTACTGCAAGGTGCGGCGGTGACGTTCGTCCTGACGCGCGCGATCTAAGGCGGGCGAACCTCGATTTCAAATACTACTAGAAATCATTGAGGACAGCGGCTCCGATGCCGGCGGTTACCGGTGCCTAGGGCCGCCGGCATCGTCCGCGATTAGCTAGGGACGTAGGGCGGTGATGAACGCTCTAAAAGAGCAGGGTCTGGAAGTCGGCGACGTGCTCGAATCCGACACGCTGGTAAAGCGCGATGGCGGCCGCGTTGAAATCGTTGACGTAAAGGGAGAGCGTCGGCGAGATTTCCAGTAGGCGATCGCAGATTGCCGCCAGCGAAAGGGTCGCTAAGCCGCGTCCGCGTATCGCCGGCGGCGTCCAGATCCCTTGCAGCTGTAGCGTATGCTCGGACCACGGTCCAATGTTGCAGAAGAAGCATGGCGCGCCGTTCTCCGTGCCGAGCCACCACAGGCTCCGCTCGATCATTTGCCGCACGCCGGCCGAAAAATCGGGCGACGAGGCGCGCGGATCGTAGCCCAGCTCGTGACGGATCATCTCCGCCGAGGCGCCGGCCACGTCGCGCAAGTCGGCGGCGCGCGCGTTGCGCACGACGACGTCGTCGTTCTGCCGGCGTAGACGGTCGCGGTCGACCATCATCACCAACTGGCGCTCGCGCACGAGCCTCGGCGGCTCGTGCCACTCGCGAACAAGCTCCCAGTAGGCGGCCACCGTCGCGCGCGGACCCACGATCATCCGTTCTCCGCGCCTGCGCTGCGCGTATTGTGCGAACGGCTCCAGTGCTCGGGATTCTGCCGCAAGCGTGATCTGCCGTCCGAAGTATGCGACGCCGTGAATTTCGTCGCCTTCGCGGGCAACGACGACATTGCGACGCGTCGCCGAGAGCGAACCGTGCAGGATCAGATGCGACAAGAACACGTTGCAGAACGGCGCGCGCGATAGATACCCCAGCGCCGCTCCACCGTTGGACTGCGATATCGGGTCGACGCGCATGCCGGTCTCGAGGCTCACGCAACTATCTTCCCAGAGCACCGCCGAGGCCCTTGCCCCGCAGGTGTCGTAAGCAGCAAGCCATGGATTCCTTGGACGCGCTGCGCGCGCGCATTGCTGCGTTTCCCGGATACGACGGTGAAAACAACCGGCGCCTGGCCGATGAGTTCGTACGTTCCTATCTGGGTGAAGCATTAGTCAATGTTGCCGGTGGCAATGCCGAGCTACCGGCCGACTTGCAGTCGCGCATCGATGGGCTGCTTTTACGGGTTGGCTTTGCCGATCCCAGGTCGTTCGCCGCGCACGGCGTCCCAACGGCTGACAGATCTGCGGATGGCGGCGAGGTTGCAACTCAAGACGCGGCTACGGTCGAGATCGCCGATCGCGCGCGCTCGGTCGATCCGGCCATGTTAAACGGACTCCTCGACGAGGTGACGCAGACGCTCGACCGGCGCGAAGCGGCGATGCGCGCCGCAGCGGCGCCCGCCCCAGCGTCGTAGTCTCCATTGCCGCTCGTCGTCGCTGCTGCGGCCGCACTCCGTCTGGTACCGCAGCCCGCCCACGTTTCGAGCCTAACCTGTGCGGGACGGAACGCGTCGATTCCGATCACGATATCCAGTGACTTCGACCCGGCCGCGCGCGAAGAGATCGACGAACGTTGGAGCGCGCTGGGCATCAAACGGCTGCGCGTAACGCAGGCCAACGCCGCGATCGTCGTGCGTCGCGACCCATCGTTGAGCCCGCAGGCCTATCGGCTAACATTTAACGGCGCTCGCGCGACGATCGAGAGCGGCGACGCCGCCGGCGCCTTTTACGGCGCGATGACGCTGGCGCAGCTGCCGCAGCGTGAAGGCGGCAGCGCCTGGACTATACCGTGCGTGAGCATCGAAGATCGTCCGGCGCTGCGCTGGCGCGCGCTCTCCGACGACGTCTCGCGCGGGCCGCTACCCACGATGCGCTACTTCGAGGAGCGGATCCGCACGATTGCCGCCTTCAAGATGAACGGCTACTCGCCGTATATGGAACACGTCTTCGTTAGCCCGAGCGACCCTCTACCTGCGCCACTCGACGGTATCACGCCGGCCCAGCTGCGAGATTTGACGGCATACGCGAAGCGCTTTCACGTCGCGCTGATTCCCGAGCAGCAAACCTTCGCTCACATGCACAACACGCTGAAGCTCGAGCGCTACGCCCCCGCGGCCGAACTTCCGCACGGTTTTCTCCTCGCGCCGAACGTGTCGCTTTCATCCGAGTACTTGTCCCGCATTATCGAACAGGAACTGGCCGCAGTGGGCCGGCCGCCGTTCTTTCACATCGGATCGGATGAAACGGCGACGCTGGGATTGGGACAGACTCAGAAGTACGTCGCGCAGCGCGGCCGCTCGCAGGCGTACGCCGATCATATCGTGGCGATGGATCGCCTCATCGCGCCGTCGGGCGCGCGCGTGATGCTGTGGGACGACGGAATCGAGAACGAGCCGGCGATCATGAAGCTCATACCGCGCACCGCGGTCATCGTAAACTGGCATTACGGTGACGAAGCCAGCTTCGAGCCGTACATCAAGACGATTGCGAGCGGCGGCTTCGAGCAGATGGTCGCTCCCGGTGCGAGCAACTGGAACGAGATCTATCCGAACGTCGAGCGCGCGCTGCGCAACGAGTCGCGGTTCATCGAGCAAGGAAAAAGCGCCGGCGCGCTCGGGCTCTTTCAAACGGTTTGGCACGACGACGGCGAGACGCTCTACGAAGCCACGTGGTACCCTGTGATCTACGCCGCCGCCGCTGCTTGGCAATCGGGCGGCGTCGATGAGGCGACGTTTGCTGCAAGCTTCCCCAGCGCGTTCTTTGGTGCGCAGGATGCGAGCTATAGCACCGGCGTCGCACAGCTTGGCGACGTGCTGCGCGCGCTCGAACCGGCCCAAGGCGGGTACGGTCAAACCGACGCCCTCTTTTGGGCCGACCCTTTCGATCCGTCTGCCGAGTCGTTGGGCTCGAGCGTTGACGTGTCGCAGGTGCGGCGATGGGCCGAGACGGTGCAGCAGAATCGCTATTTCGACATGCCGCCGCTGCACGCCAACGCCGCGTTCGTGATGTTCTTGGCGGCGCGCCGGTACGATCTTTTGGGCCGCAAGCTGCAGATGCCGGGCGAGATTCGAGCGATGTACGCCGACGCGCTGGCGCACGCGGCGACCGACCGCGACCGGACGGTTCGCGATCTCTACTGGTGCAAATATTGGATGTGGGAACTCCGCGACGCTTACGAAGATATCGCTCCGCTTTACGCTCGCGCTTGGCGGTACGAGAGCCGCGACGGCCATCTGGCGAGCAACCTCGAGCGCTACCATCTGGCCGCCCAGAATGCCATCCGCTACGCCGACGCCTTCTACCGCATCACCGAAGGGTATGGCCGCAGCGGTAAGCTGCCTCCTTTCGATGAGGTAATCCACTCCTGAGCGCCGCGCTCGTGCTGCTCGTCTTTGCCATCTTTGCGGTGCTGATGTATCTGCGGTGGGTACCGGCGTTGGTGGCGGTGCCCGCGATGGCGATTTTGATGGCGCTCGTCGCCGGCGTTCCGGTTTCGAAACTCGGCGAGATCGTAAGCGGCGGCGCGGTCAAGCTCGCACCCTTCTACGTAGCGGTGATCTTCGGCGCCTTGCTCGGGCGTGTGACCATCGAGACGGGAATCGCGCGGGCGATCGTAGATCTGGCCGCCGAGTACGGCGGCGAGCGGCCCTTTGCGCTCGCGCTGGGCTTTTCGGCGATCGTTGCCGTGCTCTTCACTTCGCTTTCCGGACTCGGCGGGATCATCATGGTTGGATCCATCGTTCTGCCGATCATGATGACGGCCGGCATCCCGCGAACGGTGGCGGCCACGCTCTTTTTGATGAGCTTTGCGCTCGGATTTATCTTCAACATCGCCAATTGGACGTTCTACACGACCTATTTCGGGATCGAGCGGGCGCAGCTTATCCACTACGCGGTTGTCCTGGCTGCGATCGATGCGGTCGCGCTGATCGCCTACGCGATCGTTGCATTCCGGCGAGAGCGCGGCTACGCGACCTGGGCGGTTCGCGCCAAACCCGAAGCGCGGCGCGGAGTTCCGGCCATCGCCTTGATCACGCCGCTCGTGCCCCTAGTTCTGTACTACCTCCTGAAAATCGAGGCCGCGCCGGCATTTTTGATCTCGGCGGTCTTCGGCGTGCTGGCCACGCGCCCGAGCCTCGCCGTGCAGCGGCTGGTTTCATCGGCCATTCGCGGCGTCGAAGACGTCGCCGCAGCGGTCGTGCTCTTTATGGGCATCGGGATGCTGCTGGTGGCGACGCAAGAGCCGCAGTTTGCCGCGGCTCTTCAGCCGATTGTCGGGGCCGCGTGGCTACGCAATCCGCTCGCTTACGTGCTGCTCTTCGGCGTGGCGAGCCCGTTAGTGCTCTATCGCGGTCCGCTCAATCCGTTCGGCGTCGGCATCGCCATCTTCACGGCTATGCTGACGGCACACGTGCTGCCGCCGGTGGTGCTAGTGGCGGCGATTATGGCGGTGGTGCAAGTGCAGAACGTCTGCGACCCTACTAATACGGCAAACGTGTGGATCGCCAACTTCACCGGCGTTCCGATCGATGCGATTACCAAACGCACGCTGCCTTTCCAGATGGGCGTCGCGATCGTTGCTACGATCGCGGTAGTCCTCGCCGCGCCGGCGCTCTTCGGCGAGCGAGTTTTTGCGTCGCTCGGCGCGATTGCGCGCGCCGGCGAGCTCTGGCCCGGTCTCTACTCGCCGGCCGAGGCGCGCAATCGCGTAGCGGTCGACGACGACGGCACGCCGTTGGGACGGGTAGCCGCCGACGCGGTCGCGCAGGCACTATCCGGGTCGCTGGTGCAGACGCTTCGCTTGCGCGACGATCCCAACGCGAGCGACTGCACGAACAAGAAGTACGCCGCCTACGTGCTGGTCACGACGTCCACTTTCGCACTGACCGAGGGCGACGATCTCGACGTCGGCCTGCGCCTTCAGGATTGCGGCGGATGGATCGTCGGCGAATGGCACGATCACCAAGTCGTCGCGCCGCCGCCGCAGCCGGCCACATCGCGCGAGCTCGCCCTCCAGGGCGTGGCGCGCTTGCAGCTTTGGACGCGCAACGAACCGGTTCGCAGCCGTGCGCTCTTCGAACGCGGCGTTGCCGCGGTACCCGGCGATAAGCCGACGTATTTTTACTCGTTCTTCAAGACGCCCGACGGCAACATGCGCGCCTACGTTCGGGCGGGCGGGCCGGCTTACACGGCCGGGATGCGTTCGGGCGAAATCGTGGAGAAGATCGACGGGCTCGACTGGTGGCAATACGGCACGTTTAGAACTCAACAAATGGCCTACGACGGCAAACCTCACGCGCTGGAACTGTTGGTTTCCGGCAAACCCGTCGAAGTAAGTCTCGTCGCACCGTATATCGTGGAGACACAAGAACGTGAACCCGACAGGTAGATTCGGATCGCGGGCCGGCGCCTATGCAGCTTTTCGGCCGTCCTATCCGCCCGAGGCCATCGATGCCGCACTCGCCGGCCTCGGCGATACGCATTCGCTCGTTGTCGCCGACCTTGGAGCGGGCACGGGGATTTCGGCCAGACTTCTTGCCGACCGCTGCGCGCAAGTAACTGCCGTCGAGCCCAACGCGCGCATGCGCGAGGCGGCCAAGCCGCACGAACGCGTCCGCTGGGTTGACGGCAGAGCCGAGAGCACCGGTCTGGGGGATGGAAGCGTCGACGTCGTCACCACGTGTCAGGCCTTCCACTGGTTTGCCAATGAGGCGGCGATGCGGGAGTTCCGCCGCATCGCGCGCCGTCGTGCGGCGTTGCTGCAGTACGAGCGCGACGAATCCGACCCGTTCACTAAAGCCTATGGCGACGTCGTGCGTTCCTACGCAACCGACGATACAGAAGCGCTGCGCGAAAAGGGACTCGCGGTCTTTTCGACGTTTCCCGGCGCGCGCGTCGGGCGGCACGTCGTGCCCCTGCGCCAGTCCCTCGATTGCGAGGGATTACTCGGACGAGCCGCTTCGTCGTCATACTTGCCGACCTCGGGCGATGCGGGCGAAGCCCTGCAGCGCGATTTGGTGGCCGTCTTTGATCGTTTCGCCCGCGACGGCGGGGTGGATCTGGCGATGTGCACGTACGTGCTGACCGACGACTGGTGACAATGGCGCCCGAGCGCAAGCTTCGAGTCGGGATCGACGTGGGCGGAACGTTTACGGACGTCGTAGCGATTGACGCGACTACGCGCCGGCTCGTCGCGGCGGTTAAAGTCCCGACGACGCATGCGGCGACAGAGGGCGTAGCGGCGGGAATCGTCGCCGCCATCGAGCGTCTGCTGCACGATTTTGAGGTGGACTCGGCGGAGATTGCATTTATCGCGCACTCCACCACGCAGGCCACCAACGCATTGCTCGAGGGAGATTTGGCTCGCGTCGGCGTCGTCGGATTGACCGATGGTCCCCCGTGGCTTTCGCGCCTGGCGATGCAATTTGCTCCGCTGATGCTCGGCTCGGGGGCACGATTCGCACCGGTCTTTACCTTTGCATCGGCCCGCGACGACGGCGCGATTCGCGCCTGCGTCGACGGCCTCGTCGCGCAGAAAGCGGAAGCGATCGCCGCGACTCGCAGCTTCGGCGTGGACCGCCCGGAACGCGAGTCGGACGTAGTCGATTACGCGCGCTCGCTGCAGGTCGAAGCAACGAGCGGTCACGACGTCAGCACGGGGTACGGCCTGCGCGCGCGGACGCGTACGGCCGCGCTCAACGCGGCGATCCTGCCTAAGATGGTGCGCACCGCGCGCATGACGGCGGCCGCGGTCGAACGCGCGGCGATCCCCGCGCCGCTTATGGTAATGCGCAGCGACGGCGGCGTGATGGACGTGCGCGAGATCGAGCGGCGCCCGATTTTAACGCTGCTCTCCGGGCCCGCCGCGGGCGTCGCCGGCGCGCTGCTCTACGAACGGCTCGGCGAAGGCATCTTCATTGAAGTCGGCGGCACGAGCTCGGACTGCTCGGCGATTCGCGATGGCCGCCCACAGATGCATCCGGCGCGTATCGGCGGCTACCGCACGATGTTGCGCACGCTTGACGTTCAAACGTTGGGAATCGGCGGGGGCAGCATGCTGCGCGTCGATGGAAATAGCGTCGTTGACGTCGGTCCGCGCAGCGCCCACATCGCCGGATGCGGCTACGCCGCATTCGTTACGCCCGATGCGCTCGACGGCGCGCGCGTCGAGCGGATAGCGCCGACGCCGCGCGATCGTGCCGACTACGCCGTCCTGGTAACGCGGGACGGAAAGCGTATTGCACCGACCACAACCTGCGCCGCCAACGCGCTGGGATTGATTCCCGCGGGCGCTTTCGCGAGTGGAAATTCGGCCGCTGCGTTGCGAGCGTTTGAACTGTTGGCGGGCGAGCTCGGGGGCGAAGCAACTGCGTTGGCGCAACGCGTGCTGGAAAGGGCCTCGGCGAAACTGCGCCGGACCGTGGAAGCGCTGATCGTTGATTACGGCCTCGATCCGCAGCGAGCCGTGATCGTCGGCGGCGGGGGCGGAGCGGGCGCACTCATTCCCCATCTTGCCGAGACGATGTCGCTGTCGCACCGCATCGCTCGCGACGCCGAAGTAATCGCGCCGATCGGCGTGGCGCTGGCGCTGGTGCGCGACGTCGTGGAGCGAACGATTCTCTCACCCACTCCGCACGAGATCGCGAGCATCCGGCGCGAGGCGGCCGATCGCGTCGTCGCCGCCGGTGCCGCACCGGATCGCGTCGAGGTTACGGTTGAAATCGATACGCAGCGCAATCGCGTCACCGCGACGGCCTCGGGCGCTACGGCGTTGGTCGAGTCGGCGGCCGATAGCGCTTGCGATGCTTTAGAGCGCCGGGCTGCGGCCGCATCGTCTATGAATTGCGAACCCGAAGCTCTCGAAGAACGTGCCGTGACGCCTTCGCTCACGTCCTACGAGCGATGCCGAAACGCCGCGGGCGCTTTTGGCCGCACGCGCGAGCTGCGCGACCTTCGCATCGTTGACGAGCGCGGCGTCGTACGGCTTGCGTTACGCGATGGGATCGTGACGCAAACGACGGCGGGCGAGCTGGAATCGAGCGTTCGCGACTGCGTTGAGGCGGCAACGCGCTTCGGCGACGTTGGCCGCGCGCTCCCCGCGCTGTATTTGCTGCGAGGCGCGCGCATCGCGGCGTTTGAAGGTTTATCGAGCGCCGATCAAGCCGTCGCGCTCACGGCTGAAGAGACCGACGGCTGCGCGGCCGGCGAGCGCGTTACCTTGCTCGTCCTACCGCGCACCGCCTAAGGTTAGTTTACCGGCGGTTGTCGAACGGCAAGGCGGTCCGCTTCGGCGAGGGCAACGGTGCTCTTCGATCTGCCGTAACCGAAGTAGAAGACCAGGCCCACTGCCATCCAGATGAGGAACCACAGCCAGACAATCGGGAAGAAACCCCATGCAACGGGATTGCCGACCTTTAAATAATAGATCAGTCCGAGCGCCGTGATCGCGGAGAGGATCGGAATAATGTACGGTCCCAACGGCAGTGTGAATTGCCCCTTTAGTTCCGGGTGTCGCCTGCGTAAGATCGGCACCGCGATCGAAACCAGGATAAACGCGACGAGCGTCCCCATGTTGGTGAGCGACCCGACGATATTGATCGGCGTAAGTGCCGCGATGAAGGCGATGCAGATACCGAAGAAGACCGTCGAGAAGATCGGCGTACGCCAAGTCGGATGGATGCGGGTGAACGACGGCGGAATCAGGCCGTCGCGAGACATCGCAAAAAAGACGCGGCTTTGCCCGAACATCATCACGAGCAAAACCGTGGTGAGTCCGGCGATGGCCCCGATGGAAATCACAACGCCTGCCCAGTTCAACCCCACGTAGTTCATGGCGAAGGCAACCGGAAATGCGACGTTCAGTTTGTAAAACGGCACCATGCCGTTCAGAATCGCAACGACGATGATGTAGAGAATCGTGCAGATCACCAAGCTCATAATGATGCCGAACGGGAGATCTTTGCCCGGATTGCGCGCTTCTTCGGCCGTCGTCGACACGGCGTCGAAGCCGATGTAGGCAAAGAAGA
>DATAPM010000023.1:0-9883 GCA_036265225.1 Vulcanimicrobiaceae bacterium | reverse complement strand
GTTTTTCGGCCATCGGGACAATCCTACGCCGTAAGGGACAATTAGTCAACCTTATGGGGAGATTTTTGACACGCTTTATTGTCCCCCCGTAAACTCCTTCCATGGAGTTTGCTTTTGGCGCTCAAGTTGAGGTTACTTTCGCGGGTGGCCGAAGAGGTCTTTGCCGGGTGGTTCAGGCTCGCGGCAGGGTGGTCTATATCACAAGTGAGCGCCTTTATCAGGAGGCGAGGCTTTCAGGCAAACAGCCCGCGCCGCTGATCGGGGTGCCTAGTAGAGACGTAGCGCTGGTATAATAGGGTATGCCCGAACCGAACGACAGGCTCTTAGTGGCCGAAGATCAGTTCAAAGCCGTTCTCAAACGGCTGGCCGATATGCCGAAGGCCGCCTTCGACAAGATCGAGGCGGAGCGGCAGAAGCGCCCTAGGCGCAAGAAGCCCGCAGCCTAGCCGATGGCCTGGCTCTTAGCCTTGGCCATGACGCTCGCAGCGTTAGGGCCTGCCACTGAGATCAAGGGGACGGTTGTCGATAGCCACGGCAGGCCGGTCCGCGGAGTGCCGGTGTCGGCTGTTGAGCTTCCTTCCAGCAACATCGTGGCAACGACGGTATCAGGCCCCGACGGCTCATTTAGCTTCGCTGGTTTTACCCATAGCGGTGGATACGGACTAGAAGCAAGGACCGATTCGGCGTGTGCCTTCTCCGACGCGATTCAGGTGGACATCGGATTTACCAGTGTCGTGCGCCTTCGACTGATCGAAGGACTGTGCCAAAATCCAGTCAGTTTTGGTAGTCCGCCCGAGGGCGTCTAAGCAAACTAACCCTCCATAAAGCGATGCCCTGTCACGGCACCCAAAGCGTAGCCGCTTGGCCGCTAGTGTGTCAAATGGATAACAGCCGGCTGAGGCAGCGCACAACATTGCGGAGAGCAGCACGACCGTCGTGCGGCCGGAAACGAAATGTGGCCGCATCAAGCGTCGAAATACACTTTGCCGGCGGGATAGTCGAGCGTCACGCGAGTCTGAAAGAAAGTGGTGGGGCCGATTTTGCCGATGACGCCGTCGCCTTCGAAAACATCGTCGCTGGGGCGCGTCGAGAACCAAACGTCGTGCGTTCGGTACGTGCCGATCGTAACGCTGGGAACGCGCAGCAGGTCGATACCATCGCCACCGGCACCGGCGATAAACTGCCACGAGGGATGCCCGGCATGCCACGAACGCATCGCGGCGTGTGTTACGAAACTCGTCGCGCGAACCGCGCCCCAACCGTCGTTTAAATCTTTTGCGATGGCCGGCGTAAGCACGACCGTTGCCGCCGTATCGAAGCTCATCGCGACCCGCTCGGTTCCACCGATCGTTACGTCGACGCTGGGGAATTGGAGACCGTCGATGCGATTGCCGTCGCGCCCCAGCTCAAAATGCAGGGTAGCTCTTCCCAGCGTTCCCGGCGGCGCTCCGTTTGGTAGAAGCAGTTGTAAGTGACCTCGCGGGTAGTCGAGCGATACGATGCGTCCTTGAAACCACGTCGCACCGAATTGCGCGTCAATGCCTTCGAAAATGCCGTCGGCCGGATCGGGATCGAAGACGGGAAGGCGTCCCGATAGCGCCGTCGGTTGTAACACCGGATCGGGCAGCGTGGTGCGGTTAGCGGACGCGCTCAAGCCCAGCATGTCGACGCAATGTTGGGTGACGAAGCCCGACCCGTCGGTGTCGAGCCAGATGTGAAGGCGATGCGCTCCGACGGAGGGCTGGTAGAAGAAGCGGCCACTGACGACGGCGGCCGGGAGCTCTTGCCTAAAGGCCGCCGAGGCAGCGAGTAAAGCGATCATCGTGCGATCATGCCATCGTGCTCAACGCGTGGTCTTGAACGAACCAAGCATCGGGAAGTGCTTCGCCGAGCGACTCGGCCACGTCACCGGCGACGACACCGACGCGCCGTACCGCCGACGCCGCCTGCCCGGCGAGGCCGTGCCAATAGGCGCCGGCTCGGGCCGCATCGACCGGCGAAAGGCCTTGCGAGAGCAGCGTCGCGATGATTCCGGTGAGCACGTCGCCCGTGCCCGCCGTCGCGAGGGCGTTGCTGCCGGTTGGGTTGACGTGCACGGTTGTTCCATCGTAAATCAGCGTGTCGGAGCCTTTGAGCAGCGTCGTGACTCCAGTGCGATCGACGAACTCGCGGACGCGCTCCACGCGCGTGCCCGGCGCAATTGTGCCGCGACCGGAGAGGCGCGCGAACTCACCGGCGTGCGGCGTGACGACAGCCGGTTTCCCCCGCAACACCTCTAAGTGTTTACTGAGGTGAAAAAGACCGCTGGCGTCCACGACCACGGGCAGCTCGTTGCGTTCGAGAAAGCCGATGACGATGCGTCCGGTGCGGTCGTCCAAACCCAACCCCGGGCCGAGCGCCACCGAACCGTTGCGTTGCGAGATCTCGAGCAACTCCTCGACGACGGCATCCGGCGCGGCGTCACCGTCGAGGGCGACGACCACCTGCTCGACGAGATGCGCGCGCAGCAGATTTGCCGCGGCGCTCGAAGTCGCGACGGTGACATAGCCGGCTCCGGCGCGGGCCGCGCCCCGCGCGCAGAGTACCGCCGCTCCTGGAAACTGCGCCGACCCTGCGACAATCAGCGGAGCTCCGGCGGTTCGCTTCTCACTCTCCGGCGGCCGCTGTGGAAGCAATTGCACGAACGCATCGTCGTCGAGTGCGGCAAATGGCTGAGGTTGCGCGTCGAGGATAGCATCGCCGATGCCGATATCCTCGCACCAGAGCTCGCCGACGTTTTGCTTTGCCGGTTCCAGCAGCAACCCGGGTTTCACCGCCGCCAGCGTTATCGTTTCGCTTGCCCGCACCGCGTCGTCGCTGGCGGCCCCGGTGAGTGCATCGATTCCGCTAGGGATGTCGATGGCGAGCACGGGGCCGTTGCGGCGGTCGAGCGCTCGCGAGAGTGGCCGGTATTTCTCGGGTAACGGCAGACGCGCGCCGGTGCCGAACAGACCATCGACGCCGATGCCGCCCCTCAGTAAGCTTCGCGCGTGCGCCTCATCGCCGGGTAGCGGGATGACCTGAACGCCGGCTTCCTTCGCGCGCCGCTCGGCGGCGCTGCGAGCCGCCGAACGGCGGCCGTCGGGATCGGCGGCGATCGTGCAATCATAGTCCGGTGCCAGGAGAGCGAGAGCGGCGAAGGCGTCGCCGCCGTTGTTCCCAGGACCGGCAAAGGCTACGATTCGCGAACCGGGCTCCGCCATCTCGCGAAGATGCTCGGCAATGCGGGCGGCGGCATTGGACATCAGGGCGTCTTCCCCGAGCTGAGCGATGGCGGCCGCATCGGCCGCGCGCATCGCGTCGGGCGTGAGGACGCGGATCACGATTCGAGGATAACGACTGCGGCGGCGACTGACGAGGTATGCGTGATGGTCAAATGGATGGCGCGCAAACCACGAGCTCGCATCAGCGGTTTGGCGACGTCGAGCAATTCGATGATCGGTTTGCCGTAGCGCTCGTGGGCGACCCCCACGCTGCGCCAGGGGATTGCGTGTCCGAAGGCTTTGCGCGTTGCTTCCTTCGCCGCGAAGAACCCAGCCAGCCGTTCCGGCCAGTTGCGCTTGCGCATCGCGTACTCCATCTCTCGTTCGGTGTAGACCTTACGAGCGAACCATGCGAGCTTGCGTTCGTCGAAACGGTAGCGCGCGACGTCCGCGAGATCGATACCCACGCCAACGATCACCCGCAACGACTTCGACGCGCGGGTTGCTTGTACTCTCCTTAAATCTCCGCGGCTGGCAAGTTTTGGGCAGGGCCGAGGCGAACAACCGGTGACCAGATGGACGCGCAGATTCGGATCGTGCCGATCAACACCGTTGATGCCGCGTTCTTGAATCGTCTAGCCCCCTGCCTCGAAGAGCGGTTCATTACCTCGGCACACGTCGAACGATCCCTCGTCGTTCCTCGCAGCTCGCTCAACGCGACGCGCGGCCAGCTCTTCTTCTCGACCTTGACGACCAAGGTGCGGCGGGCCCATCCCGATACCGAAGCCGCCCTGCTGGCCATTACCGACTTCGATCTCTACAAGACGTCGCACCGCTTCGTCTTCGGCGATGCCGACGAGGCGCAAGGCGTCGCCGCGGTATCGGTGCACCGGCTGCGATCCGAGTTTTACGGCGAGCCGGCCGACGGGAATCTGCTCTTCCAGCGCACGCTTAAGGAAGCAGTTCACGCGCTCGGACACGCCTTCCGCCTGCGCCACTGCTATAACGCACGCTGTGCCATGTATTACTCAAACTCAGTCTTCGAGACGGACAATAAAATGCCGAACTTCTGCGAGGCCTGCGACCGGCGCCTTTCCCGCGCGCGAAACCAACGTTCGTAATCTAACCTAACGCAAGGCGCGCGCGTCGGCCAGCGAAACGGTCGCCCTCCCGCCGTCATCACGCACGATGCGCAGGCCGCCGCCTTCGGCGAGACCTCGTGCAGTCGCCTCGAAAACGTCGGACGTATTATCCAACCGCAGCCGATAGCGGCGTCCGGGCAGACGCGCGGCGACGTTCCATCGGTCGATTACGGCGTAGGGTTCGTCGAGCATGAAAAGCGTACGATGGTACTGCATTAGCGCGGCGCGCAAAAGAAGCGCGCGCTCGAAGCGAACGACGTCGTCGCAAAAAGCCGGCGGAGGTTCGATGCCGGCGGCGGCCGACGTGCGATGCACGTTAATACCGACGCCGCATGCCACGCGCGCGGTAGTCCCGGTGACGCGAGACTGACACAGCACGCCGGCGATCTTGCGCTCGTCCAGGAGCAGGTCGTTGGGCCATTGCAGCGTCGTCGAGACGCCGCATTCGCGCAGCGCGGCGCGAACCGCGAGCGCCACCCAGAATGGAACGAGCCACAAGGATTCGGTTGCGACGGCGCGCGGTAAGATCGTGGTGAAGAGCAGCGAGGTTCCCGGTGCCGCGTGCCAGGTTCGTCCCTTGCGCCCCGCGCCTCGGCTTTGGTACTCGGCGACGAGCGTTCGTCCCGCGAAGCGCTCGTCCCCAAGCAGCGCGGCGGCGTCGACATTCGTGCTGCCGGTCTCCGCTACGTAGGCGATCGAGGCAAACGGGGTCGCCGCCGCGCCGGCGGCCACCCCCGCGTAGGGTCCCGACTCCTCCCCAATCATCCTTTGCGTCATTCGACAAGGCGCGCGAAACTCCGAGAGCGTAGCACGCCTCCATGAAGATCGAACGAACGCTTATTCTCTGTAAACCCGATGCCGTCTCGCGCGGACTGATCGGCGAGATCGTTTCGCGCATCGAGCGGCGCGGCTATATCGTCTCGGCGATGCGGCTGATGCAGCTCGACGGGGAGCGCGCGCGCGAACACTACGGCGAGCATAAAGGTAAGGGCTTCTTCGACGACCTCGTCAGTTTTATCACGCGTGGCCCGCTGGTAGCGCTGGCGGTCGAAGGCGAGGGTGCGATCGAGGGCTGCAGGCAACTCATCGGCGCAACCAATCCCCTGACGGCCGCACCGGGTTCGATTCGCGGCGATCTGGCGCAATCGATCGGTCGTAATCTCGTCCACGGCAGCGACAGCGCGGCGAGCGCTACCCGCGAGTTAAAGATTTTCTTCAACGACAACGACTTCGTCTCGCGACGCCACGACCTCGAGCGCTGGATCAACGAGTGAGCGCCCCGCTCCTTGACGGAATCGAGGCCCGCGAGGTCCTCGATTCACGCGGCAACCCGACCGTTGCGGTGCTGGCCACGACGAGCGACGGTGCGATTGCCGAGGCAATGGTGCCGTCGGGCGCGTCCACCGGCGCTAGCGAGGCAGTGGAACTGCGCGACGGCGACAAGCGCTACGGCGGCAAAGGCGTGCGCAAGGCCGTGCAAGCGGTCAACGAAGTGTTGGGGCCCGAGATCGGCGGCATGGAAGTGACGGCGCAACGTGCCATCGACGATACGCTCATCGGTTGCGACGGGACGGCAAACAAGTCGCGCTTCGGCGCAAATGCAATTCTTGGTGTGTCGCTCGCCGTCGCCCGCGCGGCGGCGGCGAGTCTGCGCGAGCCGCTCTACAAATATCTCGGAAGGCTTGCCGGCGATCCCGCAACGATGCTGCCGGTTCCCATGATGAACGTCATCAACGGCGGCAAGCATGCCGAAGGTGCGTTGGAGTTTCAGGAGTGCATGATCGTGCCGGTCGGTGCGAGCAGCGAAGCCGAAGCGGTACGATATGGGGCCGAAGTCTTTCACGCCATCGGTAAGATTCTGCACGAACGCAAGATGCCGACGCTCGTCGGTGACGAGGGCGGCTACGCACCGCCGCTCGAAACGCCGCAGCAGGCCCTCGACCTTATCGTCGAAGCGATCGAGCGTGCCGGCTACAAACCGGGGAAGGATCTTGCCATTGCGCTCGATCCGGCCTCCAGTGAGTTCTTCCAAGACGGAAAGTACTTTCCGCTTTCGCGCGACCGCGCGGTCGACGCGGACGGCATGATCGCGCTTTACACCGAGTTGTGCGATCGCTATCCGATCGTTTCAATCGAAGACGGCTTGGCCGAAGGCGATTGGGCGGGCTGGCGGAAGCTGACCGCCGCCTTAGGCGAACGGGTGCAACTAGTTGGCGACGATCTCTTCGTAACTAACGTAAAGTTTCTGCAGCGCGGCATCGAGGAGAAGGCGGCCAACGCCATTCTCATCAAGGTAAACCAGATCGGTACGCTGACCGAGACACTCGATTGCATCGCGATGGCGAAAGAAGCCGCCTTTGGGACGGTCATCTCGCACCGTTCCGGCGAGACCGAGGACACAACGATCGCCGATCTTGCCGTTGCAACGAGCGCCGGTCAAATCAAGACTGGGTCGCTCTCGCGCAGCGATCGAACCGCGAAGTACAATCGCTTAATGGCGATCGAGAAACAACTCGGCGAGTCGGCGCACTATCCCGGAGGGCGAGTTTACCGCCGATTGTCGTAGTCGCCCGCTCGCGGACGGGCGAACATCAGTATTGGATTGTTTTTATATTCCGTTTGTCCGGTCGGCCGATACCCGGACTTTTCCGCAACGCGAATGGAGGCGACGTTTTCGGGCGCGATGATCGCGACGCTGCGATCCGCAGCGAGGCCGGCATCGGCCCAAGTCAGGGCCGCGCGAAGCGCCTCGGTGGCGTAGCCGCGTCCGGCAAAGCGCGGATCGAGCGCCCACCCCGCTTCGGGAAGGTCTCTGATCGGAGGTTGAATCTCGCGGCAGAAATCGGCAAAGCCTACGTCGCCGACGAAAGCGCCGCCGTCGAGCTCTTCGACTGCCCAGTAACCATAGCCCAGAATGGTCCAAAGGCCGGCGTACTGTAAAATTCGTAGCCACGTTTCACCGCGCGACGACGGACGGCCGCCGATATGTTTGGTCACGAGCGGACTAGCCCACATCGCGGCACAAGCGTCGAGGTCGGCCGCGCGATGCGCTCGCAGCAGAAGCCGAGGTGTCCGCAGCTCCGGGGTTAGAATGGCCGCGCGACCATCAGCCAAATGAGTAGGATCCAGAGGATGCCGCTGGCCCAGAAGATCGGAATGGCCAGCGGATCGTCTATTGCCGCCGCTAATTCGGGAGAGGGTGCACCGTCGGGCGATGCTGCGGCCAGCATCGCGATTCGCATCTCTCTGCGAGCGTGGTAACCCATGCCGAGGATCATGACTACGACGAAGACGACGTAGGCGGCGATTAGCCATCCGGCGTTCAGTGGAATTCCGAGGCGCCAAGCGACGACGAAGCCGACAATCGCAGTGAGCAACGAAATTATGCCGCCGACTCGCCCGTGAAACGTGGCCAAACGAAAGAGGCGCCGGATAAAGGGCACATCTTTAGTGCGTGCCGCCATCTCGAGAATCAATCCCGGCACGACCAAGAAGGCGATCGCGGTGAATGCGAGCAGCACATGTAAGAAATAGATGACCGTTACCATGGGCATCAGCCTCCTTTACCGGGAGCCTTCTCCGCCTCGCGCCGCGGTACATTGCCGCGGGAAGAGCGTACCGGCGGAGGGAAGGCAGAGCAACCGTTTGATGCGGGCCTGTAGCTCAGCGGTAGAGCGGCCGGCTCATAACTGGTTGCGCGTAGGTTCGAATCCTACCAGGCCCACTATGGACGCGGATTCCCGGCCCGTCCGTCAAGGTTAGTTGTCTAATGAAGTAATGCGACCGTGTCTACTTATTAAAAGGAGCAGCGTCTAATGAACTCGAGTTGTCTAGTGAAGTCCGCTGGTGCCCTGCTTGCACTGGCGATCCTGTCCGCCTGTGGTGGCGGCTCGGCCGTCTCGCCGTCAACCGCCCAGCGAAACGTGCGATACGTCGGTAAGATGCTCTATGTGAACGGAAGGCCGGTAACGGCAGCGCGTCTGAGTCCGATGCCCCGTTACGCGACGATGGTTCCCGACCATCATGGAAAGAAAAAATACGAGTACGTCTTCAACTATTACGGAACGTACGCCAGCATTTTCGACTACCCAAAGAGCACGCACCAGATCGGTCAGATCAATGGCGACGGCGGTCAAGGGTGCACGAACGTACTCTACGGTTATGGCAAGAAGATCATGTGGAACATCGGTGGTCCCTCGCAGGTCACCGAGTACAAAGTTCCCGACACGCCGATCAAGACGCTACCCTTCCCTTACTCTTTTCCAACCAGCTGCGCCATGAATACCAGCGGCGATCTTGCCGTGGGAGTCTTTTTTGAGTCGGGCCCGGGCGGCGGGGACGTCGTGATCTTTAAGAACGCGACCGGGTCGGGCACCATTTACAGCACGCCGTTGATCGCCGAGTACTTCGACGGCTACGACAATAAAGGTAATCTCTTCGCCGATGGCTTTACGAGCAACAGCTCCTTCGGGCTCGTCGAGCTGCCCAAGGGCAGCAGCAAGTTCGTGACCATCAACACGAGCAACACCGTCCAGTTCCCTGGCTCCGTGCAATGGGACGGCACATACCTCACCGTCTTCGATCAAATACAAAGTGCGTTGTACCAGTACACGGTCAGCGGAACGACGGCGACTCTTAAGGGCACCGTGCAGCTCACGGGTGCCAGCGATTGTGCGCAGACCTGGATCGTTAAGGGCCTTGTTTATTGCGGTGATGCCGGTAACGACAATGGCGAAGTGTTCAAGTACCCGGCCGGCGGTTCGCCGGTCGCGGTGCTTACCGGCAACTTCGATACCCCGCTCGGTGTGACGGCGGCGCAGAAGTAATCGGCTTAAACATACGCGCGCGGGATCGGGTTCCCGCGCGCAGCTCCCAGCGTTAAATGCGCCCGGCCGGATCTCCCACGGACTTTCCGTCGAGGCTGTTGACGAGGTGACTGCGCATGTCGTTGATTCGTTGGAGCGCGGCGATTTCAAGCCACCACGAGCGAGCCCTCGTACGTCACCTGCCCCGTTTGGCGAGGCAAGCCGCCGGGGCGCGATTACTGGGGCTCGTCGAGGGTTCTTCGGCGCCGCAGGCCGAATGAAATGGCCGCCCGCCACGTTCTACTCCTAAGGAGATGCCGCCGTGCTACGCCATTTTGCTGCTTTTCTAATTGCCTTTGCCTGGCTCGCCGGATGCGGCGGAAGGGCGAGCGGGCCCGTGAATCCCATCCCGCCGAACTCGTCGCAAACCGTCCCAGGAAAGCCGAATACCAACGTTAACGAGCTGCCCGAGCCGCCCGTTGTGAAGTCCGTCAACGGCGTGGCGAAGGTCGACCTTCAGGTGACCTTCAGCGGCGCGACCGGTTTCCCACAGTTTGTCTTCGATGGTTTGGGCGGCGTTGCGCCGACGATTCGCATTAATCCGGGCGATCGGATCGAGATGACGGTTGAAGATCAGCTCTTGCCGCGCAGGGGCGAGAAAGACAACATCAACATCCACTTCCACGGATTCGGC
>DATAPM010000022.1:0-5538 GCA_036265225.1 Vulcanimicrobiaceae bacterium | reverse complement strand
GTGCCGCAGCGCCACCATGCCGCGCCGGTGGCCTTCGATGGCCGGTAGTCCGCGCTCTTTGGCCCAGCGCCGGTTGCCGTCCATGATGATGGCGACGTGACGGGGTACCGTCGCCGTGTCCAGCGCGACCCGAGAAGCCAGCGAGATGCTCACGCTCCGCCCACCGGCCTATACGATTCGTAGCCAACGGTAAGATCGCACGAGCGGTCCTCGTTAATCTTGAGCCGCAGGACACGCAGCGTGCCGCAGCCGATCCACGACCCGAGGGGAGCGAGGAGGTGCAGGTGCAGATGCTGATTTCCCAGCGCTAGCCGTGCGCGCACTTCCGGCAAGAGTATCACGTCCGCGCTCACACTTCCATGATCTCTTTTTCTTTGGCTCCGACCAGCGCGTCGATCTCCTTTACGAACTTATCGGTAAGCTTCTGCAACGTTTCTTGCATGCGCTTGTTGTCGTCTTCGGTGATGTCGTGCGTCTTAAGCTGCGCGCGCAGCTCGTCGTGCGCGCGGTGGCGCACGTTGCGCACGGCCACGCGTCCGTCTTCGGCCTTCTTTTTGACCACTTTAGCGAGGTCTTTGCGCCGCTCTTCGTTCAACGGCGGGATGACTAGCCGAATCGAACTGCCGTCAACGTTAGGCGTCAAGCCGAGGTCGCTTTTCTCGATCGCCTTGCGAATCTGCGGAACGACGCCTTTATCCCAGGCGGCAATCAACAGCGTCCGCGAATCAGGCGTCGAGACGCTGGCGACTTGTTTGAGCGGAGCCGGCTGTCCGTATGCTTCGACCACGATGCGGTCGAGCAGAGCGGGCGACGCGCGCCCGGTGCGAATCGAAGCGAACTCGTTGCGCGTCGCCTCGAGACACTTGTTCATGCGGTCTTCGATCTCTTTAAAATATGCGTCGGCCATCTCAAACGCTCCCTACCGGCGACGCTTCGCGCCGCCCGACGTACGTGCCGATGGGCTCGCCCCAGATCACGCGGCGGATATTTCCCGCGACTCCCATGTCGAAGACGATAACGGGAAGCCCGTTATCCATGCAGAGCGCCATTGAGGTAGAGTCCATCACTTCCAATCCGCGCTGCAGCACGTCCATGTACTCGAGACGGTCGAAACGCGTTGCCAGCGGGTCTTTCTTTGGATCGGCCGTATAGATGCCGTCGACCTTCGTCGCCTTGAGGATCGCTTCGGCGTTGACTTCGACGGCGCGCAACGCGGCCGTCGTATCGGTCGTGAAGTACGGATTGCCGGTTCCGGCGGCAAAAATTACGACGCGGCCTTTCTCTAAGTGCCGGATCGCGCGGCGGCGAATATACGGCTCGGCAATCTGATGCATCGCGATTGCCGTCTGCACTCTGGATGCCACGCCCATACGCTCCAACGCGTCCTGCAAAGCGAGCGCGTTGATGACCGTGGCCAGCATGCCCATGTAGTCGGCCGTCGCGCGATCCATTCCGGCCTCTTCGTGGACCTTGCCGCGCCAAATGTTGCCTCCGCCTACGACGATCGCGATCGAGACGCCGGCCCGGCTGACTTCGGCGATCTGGTCGGCCATCACCCGGGTCGTATTGACGTCGACGCCGCTGCCGTCGGCCGCGAAGGCCTCTCCCGAAATTTTCAGGAGGACGCGCGAAAATCGCGGCCCAGCGACCTCACTCACCGAGCGCGTATCGGGTGAAGCGCCGCACGCGAATCTTTTCGCCGAGCGCTCCGATCGAACGATTCACTAAATCTCCAACGCTCATCGAGTCGTCCTTGACGAAGGCTTGGTCGAGCAGGCAGTTCTCCTCGTACCATTTGTTTAGCTTGCCTTGCACGATCTTGTCGGCAACCTCCGGGGGCTTGCCGGGCGGCACGGAAGCGCGAAACTCTTCACCGAGACGCTCGACCTCTTCTCCCGGCACGCCGGCCCGGTCGAGATACTGCGGCGACATGGCCGCGACGTGCATCGCGATGTCGCGTGACAGGTCGGCGAACTTTGGATTGCGTGCCACGAAGTCGGTCTCGCTGTTGACCTCCACCAGCACTCCTATCTTGCCGCCGGCATGAATGTAGCTGGTAACCAGACCTTCGTCGGCGGTCCGCTGGGCCTTCTTCTCGGCTTGCGCCGCGCCGCGTTCGAGCAGCAGCGTCTTGGCGCGCTCCACGTCGCCGGCCGCGTCGACCAGCGCTTTACGGCAATCCATCATTGGGGCACTGGTCTCTTCGCGCAGCGCCTTGATCTCTTCGGGTTTGGGCGAGTAGGAAATCAAAGTCCCGCCTCCGCCATGGTTACCGGACCTTCTTCTACGAACTCCTCGGCGGCGCCGGGATAGGCGCCTTCGTCGTACGCACTCTCGCTCTCGGTCCTGCCCTCGATGATCGCGTCGGCAATCTTGCCGACCATCAGCTTCACCGCGCGGATCGCGTCGTCGTTGCCCGGAATCGGGTAGTCGATTTCGTCGGGATCGCAGTTGGTATCGATGACCGCGATGATCGGAATCTTCAGCTTACGCGCCTCGAGAACGGCGATGCGCTCTTTCTTCGGATCGACGATGAACAACGCGTCGGGAAGACGATGCATGTCTTTGATACCGCCCAAGAAGCGCTCGAGGCGACCCATCTCGTCCGCCAGCCGGGCAACTTCTTTCTTGGGAAGGCGCTCGAAATCGCCCTGGAGCTTCATGTTCTCGAGCTCGCGCAGCCGGGCGATGCGCTTCTGGATCGTCGAAAAGTTCGTGAGCGTGCCGCCCAGCCAGCGTTGGTTCACGAAGAACGTGCCGGCACGCTCGGCTTCCTCACGGACGACGTCTTGCGCCTGTTTCTTCGTACCCACGAAAAGAATGACGCGCCCATCGCGCGCCAGCTGCTTGACGACATCGTACGTCTCGCGCAGCCGCTGCACCGTGAGTGCCAAATCTATAATGTAGATGCCGTTACGCTCTTGGAAGATGAACGGCTTCATCTTGGGGTTCCACCGGCGCGTCTGATGGCCGAAATGGACGCCCGCCTCTAAGAGCTCCCGCATGGTTACGACGGACATGATCAAACCTTTCTGGCTCCCGGCCGCCGTCCATCCTGGAGGTGCAGCCGCGTCGAAGAGCCATCGCCTCCCCCGCTTCCGTGCGGGATGAAGTGATAGACAACCGCGCGATTATACCACGTGGTCAAGCGCCTCCCCAAGCGCAAAGCCACGCCCGGCTCTCGAGCGCGGCTTCGCCGGCGACCGGTCGGTCGCTCGGGGCTACGGACGGGCCTCGTGGGGGCCCTTCAAAGCAGACCGGAGGTTGCGGCCGAATATCTGCTGCGAGCCGAAGCAACGCCCGGCGAACGTACCACGACCAGCCGCCGCGGCTTTTACCTCGTTCGCGCCCTCGTCAAAGCTCACCGTCAAAGCTCGGCGCTGCTCTCGAGGATTACGAGGAAGCCGTGCGCATCGCCCGGCAACAGGGCGATCCCGAACAGTTGCGCTCGACGCTCAACAACTATGCCAGCCGCGCGCTGGCAACGGGTCGAACCGAAATCGACGCTTATCGTGGGGCCGTCGCGAATGCTCGTGCCGCCGAGTTCGGTAGCGGCGCCCTTGCAGCCGGAGGACTCGCCCTTTCATATGTTTTTGCCGGCGATCTCGAAGCGGCGCGCGTTGCCAACGATCGGGTGAGCGAAATCGCCGGAGCCCACGCCCTGGCAAAAACGACAGCCGACGCCGTCGCAGCCGCCGTCACGCTTGCCTTCGAATCCGGCGAGACGCAGAACATCGGAGCGCTCTTCATCAGCGAGCGCACCGTCGAAACGCACATCGCGGCGATCTTCGACCGGTTCGATCTGAACTCGCGAAAGGAACTCGCACGCCTGCTGGAAGCGTTGCCCTAAAGGTTTTTTCCCTGCGTGCCGAAACGGCGCGGCATGCGCTGGCTGGTGACGGGCGGTTTAGGGTTTATCGGCTCGCATTTTATTCGCATCGCGCTGCAGGAACGGCCTCGCCTTGAGATCGTTAACCTGGACGCAATCACTTATGCCGGCAATCCGGCCAATCTGCGCGACGTGGAAGACGAGCCGCGCTACCGTTTCTTCAAGGGTGACATCTGCGATCCCAAAGCCGTTCGCTCCGCGATCGGCGACGGCGTCGATGCCGTCGTCAATTTCGCAGCCGAGACGCACGTCGACCGCTCCATCCGCGACCCCGAGCGCTTCTTGCGAACCGACGCGCTCGGAACCCACGTTCTGCTTGAGGCCGTTCGCGAACGGAGCGTTGCGCGCTATCTCCAGATTTCGACCGATGAAGTCTACGGCGACGTCGCGCGTGGCGAGTCGAAAGAGAGCGACCCTTTGCGCCCGCGTAGTCCGTATGCGGCCAGCAAAGCCGCCGCCGATCTGATGACGTTAGCGTACCGCGAAACGTTCGGCACGCCGGTGTTGATTACGCGCGGCTGTAACACGTACGGGCCGTATCAATATCCCGAAAAGATCGTGCCGCTCTTTGTTACCAATCTGATCGACGATCTCGCCGTCCCCGTTTACGGCGACGGGCTGCAGGTTCGCGACTGGCTCTATGTCGACGACCACGCGCGGGCCGCACTGCACGTGTTGGAGCGCGGCGAGCTGGGTGGCGTCTACAACGTTGCCGGTGGAACGCCCCACACCAACCTCGAACTCACGGCAATGCTTTTAGAACGCTGCGGCCGCGCCCACCAGACGCACGTGCGTCACGTCGAGGACCGGCCCGGCCACGACCGCCGCTACGCGATCGACGCCGACAAGCTGCTCGCCCTCGGCTGGCGCCCGCAGGTCGACTTCGACGACGGCATCTCTCGCACGGTCGATTGGTACCGTAACAACGAGCCTTGGTGGCGCCCCCTCAAAATGCCGGGAGCGACCGCGTGAAAGGTGTTATTCTCGCGGGCGGCCTTGGATCGCGCCTGCGCCCGCTTACCAAAGTCACGAACAAGCATCTGCTGCCGGTTTACGACAAGCCGATGATCTACTATCCGCTCGAGACGCTCTGCGCGGCCGGAATTCGCGAGATCATGATCGTTACCGGCGGCAACTCGGCCGGTGACTTTCTGCGTCTGCTCGGGAACGGCGCCGACTTCGGGCTGCGCGATATCTCCTACACGTACCAGGAAGGCGAGGGCGGCATCGCCGATGCGCTCGGTCTCTGCGAGAATTTCGCCGAAGGGCAGCGCATCGTCGTCATCCTCGGCGACAACATCATCCAAAACGATATCTCACCCTATCTCCAACGGTTTGAGAAGCAGCGTTCGGGCGCGCGCATTCTCCTTAAAGAGGTTGACGATCCGCAACGCTTCGGCGTGCCGGCCTTCGACGGCGATCGCATCGTCGCAATCGAAGAGAAACCGGCCGCCCCCAAGAGCCGCTACGCCGTTACCGGCGTGTATATGTTCGACCGCAAGGTCTTCGAATATATCTCAACCCTCGTCCCGTCGGGCCGCGGGGAACTCGAAATCGCCGACGTGCATAATCGCTACATCGGCGAGAACGAGCTCGAGTACGATATCCTTGACGGCTGGTGGACCGACGCCGGCACCTTCCCCAGCCTC
>DATAPM010000021.1:0-3460 GCA_036265225.1 Vulcanimicrobiaceae bacterium | reverse complement strand
ATCGTACGAGGGCCGTCCGTGTGACGCGCTCATCGTATATGCAACGGCGAGACTCGTCGTTCCGGCCCAACTGTAACCGATCTCGAAGAGTTCGAGCGCGTCGACGAAGGCGAAGACCTGCTCGCGCGTCGCCCCCGGTTTGAATACCGCCGAAAAAACGCCTGACGAACCCGTGAAGTCCCGCTTCCAAAACTCGTGGCCCGGGCAGGACGGCAAGGCGGGGTGAAGCACGAACTCCACCTCGGGACGCGTGGCCAACCAGCGCGCAACTTCGAGTGCCGACTTCTCGATGGCGGCCAGACGCACGCCCAGCGTTTGCAGACCGCGCAGTGCGAGGCTGCAATCGTCCGGCGACGCGGGACAACCGATCACCTGACGCGCCGCACCGATGCGTTCGTACAGCGCTTCGTCGCGTACCGTAATCGAACCGAGCAGCAAATCGCTATGGCCGCCGATGTACTTGGTAATCGCCTGCATCGTGATGTCCACGCCGTGCGCGAACGCATCGAAAAAGATTCCAGCCGACCACGTGTTGTCGAGAACGACCGGAACGCCGCGCGCGTGTGCCGCCGCGACGATGGCGGGGACGTCTTGTACTTCCATGGTGACCGAGCCGGGGCTCTCGGTCCAAATCAGTTTGGTCAGATCGGTAATTTGTTCTGCGATCTCCGCGCCGGCGAGCGGATCGTAGAACGTCGCCGTTACGCCAAAGCGCGCAAGCAGTGCGGTGGTGAGCTGGCGATTTGGCCGGTATACGCTCTGCGGCACGAGGATGTGGTCGCCTGCCCGCAGCAGCGCCAAGTCGATCAGCGAAATCGCCGCCTGACCGCCCGGCGTCAGCAGCGTATACCGGCCATTTTCCAGCTCGCAGATGCGCGCGGCAAGCTCGAGTGCCGTCGGCGTGCCGTAGAGACCATACGTATAGCCGGCGCGCTCTTGGTCCCACCGGTCCGTCACGGCCGACGCGGAGGCAAAGAGCGTCGTCGAACCGCGATAGGTAGGCGTGGCCAACGAGCGATACCCTTCGGGTACGCGCGTGTTGGAATGGATTAGGCGGGTTAACCAACTCTTACTCATCTGCGCCGTGGTTTGCACGATTGCGTCCGCAGGCCTCTCTTAGACCTGGGAGTTGAGCGTTCGGCGGCTAAGTTGGGAAACAATGCATTGCTACTTCTTACGGCACGGCATTGCGGAGGAGCCGGCGGAATGGACCGGAAGCGATTTCGATCGCCCGCTAACGCGCGCGGGGCGCGCTCGGATGGAACGTGAAGCCAAGGCCATCGCGGAGCTGCAACTCGAGCTCGAGCTGATCGTCACCAGCCCGCTGCTGCGCGCGCGTCAAACGGCCGAGATCGTCGCGCAACGCCTCGATTTAGGCGACGCACTCGTCGAAGACGAGCGTCTTGCAGAGGGCTTCGACGCAGAAGCTCTCGGTGCGATCTTGCGCGGGCACGCCGAAGCGAAATCTGTCTTGCTCGTGGGACACGAACCGGCGATGAGCGCGACGATCGGCAAGGTCATCGGCAACGCATCGGTTGAGATGAAGAAAGGCGCGCTCGCCGGAGTCGAACTCTCCGGGCCGGCGGCTTCGACCGGAATGCTGGTCTGCCTGATCCCGCCCAAACTTCTCGCCGCAATCGGAAAGAAATAGCCGCCCGTTTCGGGCTGCAGCAGAGAGCGCGCCGCGCCGCATCGAACTCCCGCGGCATGACTCGTCGTCTTTTTGTCGTCTTTCTTACGATTGCCCTAGCGAGCTGCGCCCGAGGAGGCGGTTATTTGCCTCTGTCGCCGGTCCCACCGAACGAATCGCTGAGCGATTTTGCGCGGCCGCTCATCGGTTATAAGCTGCTCTACAGTTTCAAAGGCGGTAACGACGCCGGCTATCCGTATGCCGGCCTAACCATCTTGAACGGCACGCTCTACGGCACGACCTACGGCGGCGGCGGCGGCTACGAGTGGGGTACCGTCTTCAAGGTTGGCTTGACCGGAGTCGAGCGCGTCCTCTACCGTTTCAAGGCCGGTAACGACGGTGCCCATCCTTTCGCGGGACTGACGCCGCTCAACGGCACGCTCTACGGCACCACGTATCAAGGCGGAAGCAGCGGTAACGGCACCGTCTTCAAGGTCACGCCCGCCGGCGTCGAGCACGTAATCTACAGCTTCAAGGGCGGCAACGACGGGCAGTATCCGTACGGGAAGCTCGTCGCGGTCAACGGCCAGCTCTACGGTACGACGTACCAAGGCGGCGTCGATCCCGGGTGGGGCACGGTCTTCAAAGTCAGCACGACGGGCGTCGAAAAAGTGATCTACCGTTTCAACGCCGGTAACGACGGCGCACACCCTTGGGCCGGCCTTACTCTCCTTAACGGAACGCTGTACGGCACGACGTATCAAGGTGGGGCGGGCGGTTCCGGGACCGTTTTTAAGGTGAGCACGGCGGGTGTCGAACGCGTTCTCTACGGCTTCAAGGGTGGCAAGGACGGACAGTATCCGTACGCGCGCCTCCTTGCGCTCAAAGGCGATCTCTACGGAACGACGTATCAGGGCGGCGCCTCGTACGGTTGGGGAACGGTCTTCAAGGTCAGCCTCTCGGGCGTAGAAAAGGTGCTCTATCGCTTTCAAGCCGGCAAAGACGGTGCTCATCCGTATTACGCCGGCCTGGTGGATCGCGACGGCGCACTTTACGGCACCACCTATCAGGGCGGCGCGTCCGGTGCGGGTACCCTCTTCAAACTTGCGACGACGGGCGCCGGCGAACACGTCGTCTATAGCTTCAAAGGCGGAAACGATGGACAATATCCATACGACGGACCGGTCTTCGTGAACGGCTCGGCCTACGGAACGACCAATCTCGGTGGATCGAGCGGCGCCGGCACCGTCTTCAAGGTCACACCGTAAAGAGATGTGCTTCTTCCACGGAGATTTCACCGATCCGATAACTCGCGCCGACGCCGTATTTCGAATCGCTGCCCTCAGCGCGATGCCGATCATGCCGTCGATCGCGCCGGCACCAAAAGCTAAAGACGGCAACGATGGTTACGCCTACACCGCGCTGATCGGTACGACCGCGTTCGTCGGAGCAGACCTCACGGCCGTGCCCGACGCAACAATTCTACTGCACGGCAACGCGATCGAGGCCGTCGGACCGTCCTCGCAAGTGGCGATTCCCGCCGGAACGTTGCGCGTCGACGTTCCCGGTACGTTTACGATTCCGGGGCTGATTGACAGCCATGTGCACTTCTTTCAGTCGGGCGGTCTCTACACGCGCCCCGACGCGATCGATCTGCGCTCGGTGCGGCCATACACCGACGAACTCCAATGGATCCGCGGCAATCTCCAGGATACGTTCGCGCGCTACCTGACCGCCGGCATAACCTCGGTTGTTGACGTCGGCGGCCCGTTCTGGAACTACGACGTGCGCGCCACGGCGGCCCAAACGCTCGTCGCACCCCGAGTCATG
>DATAPM010000020.1:0-5269 GCA_036265225.1 Vulcanimicrobiaceae bacterium | reverse complement strand
CGCATGCAGCAAACGGCTTGGCCGCGCAAGACTCGCGAAATCCAGAACCATCACATGGACTCTAGGATCTGGAACGATTTCAAGTTCCGGGACGACGATATTGTGGTCGCGACGTACGCGAAGGCGGGCACGACTTGGATGCAGCAGATCGTCGGACAGCTCGTCTTTCGCGGCGACGAATCCGTCGATGTGGCGCACCTTTCACCGTGGGTCGACCTCCGCGTGCCGCCCGCGTCGGAAAAACTCGCGGCGCTCGAGGCGCAGAAGAACCGTCGCATCGTCAAGACGCACTTGCCGCTCGACGCTCTCACGTTCTCGCCTAAGGCGAAATATCTATACATCGGCCGGGACGGACGAGACGTTCTTTTTTCGTTTTACCATCACCACAGCGTGGGCAACGCACTTTGGTACCAACTTCTCAACGACACGCCGGGCCGCGTCGGGCCTCCGCTCGATCCGCCCGATCCCGACGTGCGCAGCTATTTCCGCACATGGCTGGAACGCGACGGCTATCCAATCTGGTCGCTGTGGGAGAACGTCTCGACGTGGTGGGCGGCGCGCGACCTTCCCAACGTCAAACTCGTGCATTACAATGCGCTGAAGTCCGACCTCCCCGGCGAGATCCGCTCGATGGCCGAGTTCCTAGATATAGGCGTCGACCCGGCGCTGATTGAAACGATCCTGCACCACTGCAGCTTCGACTACATGAAGGCTCACGGCGACCAGTTTGCTCCGCTAGGCGGGGCGATCTTCGACGGCGGCGGTGCGAGCTTCATCAACCGCGGCGTCAACGGCCGCTGGCGCGACGTGCTCTCCGCCGATGAGGTAGCCGCATACGAGCGAACCGCGCTCGAAAAACTAGGCCCCGAATGCGCCCGATGGCTGGCAACGGGTGCGCTCGACTAACGGGCACCGCGGCGCTCCCGATCGGTCGAGCTTCGCCCGCCCATCCCGATGAATCTTCATCTCCCCATACCGAAGTGTACTCTGGTTCTTATAAAGTCCAAGTCCGCCAGGCAGACGCGCGGCGTTAGAGACACTGCCCAGCGATGCCGAACTCGACGCCGCAGCAAACTTGGCCAGTCGGTGTAGCATCTATCTACGAGAGCGCGGTGAATACGAGGTGGCGGCGGCGCTTTCCATGCGCACGCTGGCGATTCGCGAGCGGCTGCTCGGGCCGGACCATCCTAAGGTTGCGCAGATCCTGAACCACCTCGCGATCGTGTACACCCAGCAGGAACGGTACGGCGAGCCGGAGCCACTGCACCTACGCGCGCTGGCGATTCGAGAAAAGGCGCTTGGTCCGGACCACCCCGACGTTGGGGACAGCCTGAACACCCTCGCCGAGTTGTACGCGCACCAGGGGCGGTATGCCGAGGCGGGCCCAACGTCGCGAACAGCCTGAACAACCTCGCGAGTGCGTATTGGAAGCAGAGGCGGTATGCCGAGGCAGAGCCCCTGCACGGGCGGGCTTTGGCGATTCGCGAGAAGGCGTTCGGGCCGAACCATCCCCTCGTTGCGAACAGCTTGAATAACCTTGCGATTGTGTACCGGGGCCAAGGGCGATATGCCGAGGCGGAACCAGTTTACTTGCGCGCGCTGAAGATTTATGAGAAAACACTTGGGCTGAACCGTCCCATCGTTGCGAACAGTATGGGCAACCTCGGAAATGTGTACGGCGACCAAGGCCGCTATGGCGAGGCGGAGCCGCTGCACCTGCACGCGCTGGCGATTTGCGAACAAGTATTTGGGCCGGACCATCCCGACGTTGCGAAGAGCCTCAAAGATCTCGCACAAACGTTCCGCGAGCAAAACCGCTGCCAAGAGGCGGAATCTTTATTGTTGCGAGCCCTGTCGATTCAAGAGCGTGCGCTGGGTTCCGATCATTCAGTAACGCAATCCACTCGCGAAGAGTTCGACGCTCTTCGCTCCAAGGAATAAGCGACTGCACGACGACTATAAACCGCCGATGCCCTTCATGAGGATGAGCACGCCAAAGACGAATAAGATGACGGTACTCACCGTCGCGTAGTTTCTTTCCAACCATTGCTTTGAAGCGAGTAATGCAGACGCGACCGACTTACCCGCGATGAGATAAAGCGCGACCGGCAGGATAACGAGACCAGAAGCGATCAGCGTGAAGGTCAGCACGTCGAGGGCGTCTTTAGCGGCGGACTGACTCGCGGTACCGATCGTCAGTCCCGCACCGATCAAAAACACCGGCGACGAAACGATCGAAACCAAGAATCCCAGGCCGAACGCCTTGGCTGGCGATGCCGTTTCAAGTGCGGCCATCCAGCTCGGCAGAGGTTTGGGTTTATGACGGGCGCTCCATCTTTGGATGGCGAGTAGCAGCAACGCAATGCCTAGCAAGATGACGGCCCACGGCAACCAATGGGGCGTCGATTCGATGCTCGCAATAAATACGGAAATCAGAACGAAAATTTCGGTGAAGAACGCGATTCCGCAACACCATCCAACGGCATATCCTATGGAGGACTGGCGTGGGCGAGGCCCGAGCAACATGAACAGGACGGGGATGACAGGAAGCGGCGACAGTAATATGCCCAAAGCATAAGGAAACGTCTGGCCGAGCATGGGAGGGTCTTTCGCACGAGAGGCGCGTTGTTCCCCGGGCGCCTCGCGGCAGGGCCCGTTAGACCTCGAACCACGGGGGACTACGGCGATGCGAACAATTCGTTCCTTTTGGCAGGGGCGTTCCTTTCAACGCATGCGGCCGCATGGAGAACCGTGCACCCGATGAAATGAAACGCGAGCAGAAAGACGAAACGGCAAAGCGTACCGGCAAAATGGGTAAACTTACCGAGGTATAACCTAACAAAAAATTGATACGGCGGCGCAATTGCGGACGAAAAGACAAGTAAATGGATTGCGAGACCTCTTCGAGCAAATGCGGCGCCGACAAACACGAGCGAGGTGGCCAAGGCTGCAGTTGCCGTTAAAAGGACCCCTACAAAGGCGCTCTTCGGTCAGCTTACGTGCACGGTGTCTGCCGACGATTAGCACGCCGCCAACTATGCGCTAAGCAACTGCGTCGCGGCAGCAATGCTAGCCGGTTGCGGCGGATCACAGCCACCGACCGGCGCGCGCTCATTGAGAGCTAAGGCTCGGCAATCCAGGCGCAATGCTGACTTAAGTCTCCGGGGAACGACGGGGGGCCGTCGAAGCGTTATAGCCTCGACAGGCTCGTTCGGCGGCGGAATTATGAATCGAGGTCTTATCGGAGCGCTTAGCATAAGCGTCGCTATCGTGTTGATTGCGGGCTGCAGTGGAGCACAGCCGCCGATCGGCGCGCGCCGGGCGCGATGCCGCAAACCTCTGCAATCGGGCAGCACGCCGCGCGTGGCAAGTCGTGGATGCTGCCGGAGGCAAGCAGCGAGGATCTGATCTATGCAACCGGCGGTTGCGGAGGGACCTGCGTTCTATCTTACCCGCAAGGAAAGGTCGTCGGGACCTTAGACACTTTGGGAGCAGCAGTCTGCTCTGACGCGCAAGGCAGTGTTTTTATTCTCCACTTCGGATCCGCGATCGAATACGCCCACGGCGGGACCACGCCAATCGCAACCCTAAGCCTGACCGGAGCCGGGTCCGGGTGTAGTGTGGACCCAACGTCCAATAACCTCGCGGTGGTCTTCGGGAATGGGAGACTTGCAGTCTTTGCAAATGAAAGCGGTTCTCCCACCATGTACTCTACGGGCCTTTCGACGGGTTACTGCGGATACGATAACGCCGGAAATCTGTTTGTCTCAGGGTATAACGGAGGGGCTGGCGCCATCGCCGAGTTGCCTTACGGTCAGCAAGCATTTAACATCCTGTCTGTGAGTGGAACGCTGGGTTCTCCAGGCCAGATGCAGTGGGACGGCTCTCACATGACCTATGAGAACCGCACTCGCGGTGTCGCGGATATCAGCGTCTCCCAATTATCTATCTCTGGCTCGGTCGCCAGCGTGATTGGTACGACCTCACTCAACGGCGGTAACATTCGATATGCATGGCAGTCGTGGATTTACAAGGGCAATCTTTTACTTCCATACGGGAGAAAAGATGAGAAGGTTAACAAACTTGGTCTCTGGCGTTACCCCAACGGGGGCAACCCAAAGCGCGCCTTCAAACTTGCAGATTCAGGGAACTGGAGTTTTTATGGCGTAACCGTTTCCGTCGCACCGAGCCGCTAAGGAGTCAAATGAACGCCTTACGCTTAACGCTCAGCCTCGGCGCCGGCCTAGCCGTCCTCGCTGCTTGCGCCGGATCGCAGCCGCCGATCGGCGCGCTGGGCGCGATGCCGCGGAGCCCTGCGTTCTCGCACCGCCTCTTACCTTCATCGGCGTACCGCGTGCTGTCTTACCGGGTAATCCACCGCTTCGTGGGAGGCTCGGGCGGCACCAATCCTTCCTCGGATCTCATTTACGTAAACGGTTTGCTCTACGGTACGGCCGCACAGGGCGGCCTAGCACAGAATACGGGGAACGGATTTGGACTCGTTTACAGCATCACGACCTCCGGAAAGATCAAGATCTTGCACGATTTCGCCGGCGGCTCCGACGGCGAAAACCCTGAGGCCGGCTTCGTTGACGTTGGCGGCAGGCTGTACGGCACTACGTACCGTGGCGGTCGTTCAGGAGGCGGCACCGTCTATAGAATCACCACCGCCGGCGTTGAGACGGTGCTGCATGCGTTCTCTTCCGGTACCGATGAGCCGTCGAACCCCGTTGGCGACCTGATCGCCCTCGACGGCACGCTGTACGGCGCGACTTACCTGGGCGGAGGCGGGACGTGTTTGATGTCGTACGGCTCCAACTATGGCTGTGGAACGATTTACAGCATCACCACGACCGGCAAGGAGAAGACCCTCGGCAGATTCAGCGGCAAGCGCGATGGCAAGTGGCCCACGGCAGGATTAACCGCGGTCGACGGTCTGCTCTACGGCACGACCTCCCAAGGTGGAACCGCGCGCCAAGGAACAATGTTCCGCATAAGTACTTCGGGAGTAAAGAAAAAACTCTACAACTTCGGGGCCGGCACCGACGGCCGCATCCCTAACGCGACACTGCTTGACGTGAACGGCACGCTGTACGGCACGACGGCCGGCGGCGGCGACTCAAAGGCCGGCACTGTTTTTAGCATTAGCACGGACGGCGCGGAAACGGTGTTACACAGCTTCGCAAACGGTGCCGACGGAGCGTATCCAGCTGCAAAGTTGATCGACGTTCGCGGCAAACTCTACGGTACGACGGAGCTTGGCGGTTCG
>DATAPM010000019.1:0-6493 GCA_036265225.1 Vulcanimicrobiaceae bacterium | reverse complement strand
TCTTCGGCGAGCATGCCGGCCATTGTGACTCGTTCTAAGGTTTCGCTTTAGTGGCCTCTTCGTGAAATGCGCCCGGATCGGAGACCTCGCCTTTGCCGATAAGGTCGCTCAAGAAGTGCGCGAGTAAAGAGCCCTCCCATTGCAGTCTGGGGGCGAGCCAAGCGTGCTGCGCGGGACATGTCAACTCGCCTAGTTCAATCACCATCGCCGCATCGAGCGCATCTACCTGTTTGTATGCATAATATTGCCGCAATCCAGCAGTAAAGTTGTCGAGCTCGAAGCCAAAAGGCCAATAGCTCGCATAGAGCTTCCGCCATGCATGAGCTGCGGCCGCATCCGACTTCTTCGGATAACCGATCGAAGCTGAGCTCGAACATGGCGGCACGGCTCCGTCGAAGTGAACGAAGACCGCCGCATCCACCTTATAGCTCCCATCGAAGTCCGCTGGCAGCCGCGCGACCGTGACGCCGTGTTTGCGCAGGATCGCCGTTGCTGCATCGGCAACAATCGGCGTCCAATCCCGCTCCCCAGCCGCTCCGAGATTACAATGATGCTGCGGAAAGCGCGCACAGCTAGCGGGGCGTCCTTCGTGTCCGGCCGAGATCAGCACGTCGTAGTGCAGCACGTTTGCGGCCAGCACCAAAGCCGGGATCACCAGCCGCCCGAGGCGCCTCCGCCACCGAAGCTGCCGCCTCCGCCGGAGAAACCTCCGCCGAAATCGCCGCCCCCGCTGCTAAATCCTGACGAACTCCCACTGCTTAAAAACCCGGTTGTCGCCCACCACGAATGCTTCATGTCGGTCTTCGCCTGTTTCGACCCCTCGCGCAGCACCAGATAGCCGTAACGGATCATGCCAAAGACTTGCATGACGATGAAAAATATCGTAATGGCAAACATCACGCAGACGATCACGACGACGGCGATCGCGATGCCGGTGCCCAGCGGCGACGCCGCCGGCTCGGGCGACGGTGACGGCAGCGTCGACAGCTTATACGACGGCGAAACCGTCGTCAGCATCGCCGCCACGCCGCTCGAAACGGCGCCGTCGGGATCGTTGGACTTCATGTGCGGAATGATGTCGTCGGTGATAATTCGGTGCGCGTCGGCATCGGTGAGCGAGCTCTCTAAGCCATAGCCCACCTCAATGCGCGCCTTGTGATCCTGAGCAAAGATAAACAGAATCGCGCCGTCGTCTTTGCCCTTGCGCCCGACCTTCCACGCGTTGGCCGCATCTACGGTCCACGTCTCGAGCGGCACGTCGCCGGTCGTTTGACCGATCCACACGATCACCTGATGCCCAGTCGCCGTCTCGTAGTCGCGCAGTTCGTGGTCCACCGAGTCGCGCGTCTCGCTCGAAAGCAGATTGGCGGTGTCGGTAACGTGGTGATCGGGCTTAGGCGGCACCTGCGAACCGGCCGCAAACGCCGGCACTGCGAACGCCGGCGCCAGCAGCGCCAGCATCACTAGCGCGACGACCCTCATCCCACGCTCCCCTGCGGCTGCGCAAAATGCGTCTGCAGCGCGCCGCCGATGCGTTCGATCGCATGAAGAATGCCTTCGGTCGTTGCGCCGCGCGCAAAGTAAGGCCGGCTCTCCTCGACCAGCTCCTGCCAAAACGCGTCGCCGACTCGCTGGTGCAGTTCGCGATCGCCGATGACCGCAAAGCGCTGCGCCTTGGGAGCGACTAAAATCAAGGCCGCATTGGCCGGCTCATGCCGATGGAAGCCAATCTCACCGAACTCCCGCGTCGCGCGCTCGAACGCATCCACGTCGCGATCGGGAATCACCCGGACGGCGATGCGCCCGGTCGTGCCGTCTTCGGCCTTCGTAATCGCCCGCGCGACCGTCTCGCGTTGCGCGCGGGTCACGGGCTGAAGTTTACCGTCGGGGCTTTATCCGCACCCGCCTGCGCTTGGAAGTACGGCTTCTCGTTGAACTTGCTGCCGAAGATCCCCGCCACCCACACCGTCGGGATGGTGTCGCGTTTCGTATTGAACGCCCGCGCGACGTCGTTATACTTCTTCCGCTCGAAGGCGATGCGGTTCTCGGTGCCTTCCAGTTGCGCTTGCAGCGTCGCGAAGTTGGCCGTCGCTTTGAGCTGCGGGTAGTTCTCGACCACCGCCAGCAGCCGCGACAGCGCCGAACCCAGCGCGTCTTGCGCTTGCGCGTACTTGGCAAAGTCTTGCGGATTGTTGACCGCGTTCTGCACTACCTCGGGCGAGATTTGCCCGACGCTGGCCCGCGCCTTGGCCACCGCTTCGTACGTGCTCGACTCGAAGCCGGCCGCGCCTTTGACGGTGGCGACGAGATTGGGAATCAGATCGGCGCGCCGCTGATAGACGTTCTGCACCTGTCCCCACTGCGCGTCAACGGCCTGCCCCAGCGTCACCAGCGAGTTGTACGCGGAAACCAAAAAGAGGCCGACCGCGGCGACGATTGCCAAAACGACGAGCGGTCCGACATACGAACGCTTTTGCTCCATGGATGGGCGTTGCGCCACCAGCCACCCGGTCCCTTCCAGGGGCTGCCGCATGCGGCGCGTAAAGGCCCGCCGATGCGCCTGCTGCTTGCAGCCGTGCCGATTGCCGCGTTGACGGTTGCCGTTCCGTTGGTCAACCGCATCGAGCCGCGCTTCTTCGGCGTGCCGTTTCTGCTCTGCTGGATCGTCGCGTGGGCGCTGCTGGCGCCGGTCTTTCTCTGGGCGATCTCGCGGATCGAACGCCACAACGCATGACTGCCTCGCCGCTGGCGCTCTCCATCGTCGCCGTCGTGGTGCTTGGCACCATCGGCTTCGCGCTGCTCTCGGTGCGGCACATCAAGATGGACCCGCAGCAGTATATGGTCGGTGGCCGTTCCTTCGGCACGATCTTTCTCTGGGTGCTGCTGGCCGGCGAAATCTACACCACGTTCACCTTTCTCGGCATCGCCGGGCTCTCGTACTCGCAGGGCGCGCCGGCCTATTACGTCATGGCCTACGGCGTCTGCGCCTATGTGATCGGCTACTTTCTCACGCCCGCCATCTGGCGCGTTGCCAAGGCCGCCAACCTGCTCACCGGAGCCGACTTTTTCGAGACGCGTTACAACAGTCGCGCGCTCGGTGTCGCCGTTGCGCTGCTCTGGTTCGTGATGATCGTGCCGTACGTCGCGCTGCAGCTCTCGGGTCTGCAGATTCTGCTGCGCATTGCCGGCTACGGTGCCTACAATGCGACCGCCTCGGTCTGCGTCGCGTTCATCGTGCTCGCGCTCTTCGTCTTCACCGCCGGTCTGCGCGGCACGGCCTGGGCCAGCGTCGTTAAAGACGTCTTCGTTCTGGCGGCCGTGATCTTCGCCGGCATTGCCATTCCGATCCGTTTCTTCGGGTCGCCGTCCGCCATGCTTCAGCGCGTCGTCGCGGCGCATCCCCACATGCTGGTGCTTCCCATCGGCACCGCCTTTCATGGCACCGTCTGGTACGTCACGACGGTGCTGCTCTCGGCCATCGGTTTTTACATGGGCCCGCACACCATCACCGCCGTCTACAGTGCGCGCAGCGGCGAAGCGCTGCGCCGCAACGCTATGCTCCTACCGTTCTATCAGATCTTCTTGTGCCTGATGATCTTCGCCGGACTCTCAGCCATGTTGATCGTTCCCGGCCTCACCGGCACCGCCGTGGATCAATCGTTTCTCTTGGTGGTGCAGCGCTACTATCCGTCGTGGGTGCTCGGGCTCATCACCTCCGCCGGTGCCTTGGCCGCACTGGTTCCGGCCTCGGCGTTGCTGCTCGCCGGCGCCGGCGTCATCACCAAGAACGTCGCCGGCGACTGGCTCGGCATCGCCACCGGCGACCGCGAGCGCACCCGCCTAACGCGCATTTTGGTGCTGGTCGTAGCGGCGCTAGCGCTCGTCTTTTGGCTCGATGCACAACGTACCGTCGTGGAGCTGCTGCTTCTCTACTATAACGGCATCACGCAGTTCACGCCCGGCGTCGTCGCCTCGTTCCTGTGGAAGCGCGCGACCGCATGGGGCGTCGGCTTGGGAATTGCCGTCGGCCTTTTGGTTGCCGTGCCGCTGGCCGCACTCAACATCACGCCGTGGGGCATCAACGTCGGGCTACTGGGGCTGGCGGCGAATGTCGTCGTGCTCATCGGCGTGTCGCTTTTAAGGAAACCGCGATGACCGCCAACCCCGTTCTCATCGCCGGCGCCGGGCCGACCGGCTTGGTCCTCGCGCTGAGCCTGGCGCGCCGCGGCGTGCCGCTTCGCATTGTCGACGCGGCGGCCGGCCCCGGCGAACACTCGCGGGCAATGGCCGTGCAGGCGCGCACGCTGGAGTTCTACCGCCAGTTCGGATTTGCCGGCGAAATGGTCGCGCAAGGCATCGTCATGCACGGCGTTCACATGCGCGAGCTCGGGCGCGACGGTCGTCTCCACGAGGTGACGTCGGTCGTGTTCGGCGATCTCGGCGGCGTGATCAGCCCCTATCCTTTTGCGCTAGCCTACCCGCAGGACGACCACGAACGCTTTCTCACCGCGAAGCTCGCCGCTATCGGCTGCTTCGTGGAATGGAACACGAGCCTGACTGGGTTCGAGGAAGACGACGACGGTGTGACGGCGACGCTGCGCGGGCCGGCGGGCGAAGAGTCGCTGCTAGCCGCCTACGTCTGCGGCTGCGACGGCGCGCACTCCGCCGTTCGCCATGCGCTCGACCTCGGTTTTGCCGGCGGGACGTACGATCAGATTTTCTTCGTTGCCGACGTGAAGATCGCGGCGGCCACCGGCAACGATCTCTATGCGACGCTAGGCGAACGCAGCTTGCTGCTGCGCTTTCCGGTGCGCTCGTCGGGAATGCAGCGTTTGATCGGCCTCGTGCCCCCCGAGCTTACCGAGGAAAAAGATCTCGACTTTGAGATGCTCCGCGAATCCGTCGAGCAGCTTTTGGGTACGCCCGTCACCGAGGTCAACTGGTTTTCGCGCTACCGCGTCCATCACCGCGTCGCCGAAGCCTTCCGCCGCGGCCGAGGCTTTATTCTGGGTGACGCCGCCCACATTCACAGCCCGGCCGGCGGTCAGGGCATGAATACCGGAATCGGCGACGCGATCAATCTCGGGTGGAAGCTGGCCGGCGTTCTTGGCGGGCGCCTTGCGCCGGCAGTGCTCGATACCTACGAGGAAGAGCGAATCGGCTTCGCCCGCGCCTTGGTGGCCACCACCGATCGGGCCTTCACGCCGGTCGTCGCCGGCGGATTCAAAGGCGAGGTCACGCGGAAATTCGTCATGCCGCTCTTCCTCACGCTGGCTACGCGTCTCGACTTCACCAAACACGCCTTCTTCCGTCTCATCTCGCAAGTGCAGATCCACTACGCGGACTCGGCACTGAGCAAAGGCAAGGCCGGTCACACCGAAGGCGGCGACCGTTTACCATGGTGCGCGCCGATCGATAACTTCAAACCGCTGCAGTCGCTGGATTGGCAGCTGCACGTCTTCGAGGACGTCGATGAGGACGTCGGGGAGCTCTGCTCGCGCTACAAGATTCCGGTTCACCAGTTCCTTTGGAGCGAGGCCGTCCGCAACGCCGGTTTCGCCCGGGACGCAGCCTATCTGGTGCGCCCCGACGGCTACGTCGGCCTCGCCATCGACGGCGACGAAGCGAAACTCTTGGAAGCGTACCTCTCTCGACACTTCACCCCAGGCGCGTGATTGCAGCGTGTTGTATACTTTAGGAGGAGTAATTGATGCACGTGCATTCGCTTGAAGCTCGTATGGCCCGCGTCGAGGGCGCCTTCGGTCAGGTCAACGAACGGCTCGGCGGCCTTGATCGCCGCTTCGACTCGTTTGAGAACCTGACGGCGCTGCGCTTCGACCAAATGGACCGCCGCTTCACCTGGCTGACCGGTATCGTTGTCGGTACGTGGGTCACCACCATCCTCACCATCCTGTTCCACCGGTAAGACGCGCCGCGCGTCTGCCCCATTGGCGAGCGCCGTTTGCGCGCAGGTAGGGGGGGCGCCCCAAGCCGAACGAACGCCCGCATTGGAGGCTTCGCGCGATGTATAGTTTGCGCCGATACTTATTGTGGATCGTGCCCGCGTTGCTGTGCGCCGGCTGCAGCGGCAGCATCGGCTCGTCGGTCGCGCCGCCGCCACCACCTCCCTCGCCCGGGCCGCCCTTTATCGCCGGTCACGGCACGCTTGCGGTGATCGACGTCGCCGACCCCAAGTCGAGGAAAGTTCGGCTCTTTCGCCCGGACAGCGACCAAGAGTTTGCAACGATTGTCTCTCCTGGCGAGCGGTACCAACCCAACTCGATAACGTTCGACCATCGCGGACACCTCTACGTCGGCGTCAACGATACGAACTTCCCCGGAAAATATACGGTGTCGGAGTTCAAGGTCAGCAACCTCGAGCGGATCCGCGAAATCACCGACCTCCCCGGATGGAATCGCAGCTCGGTCGTGACCGACGACCAGAACTATCTCTACGTCAACACCAAAGCGTTTCTCGGCGGCGACATAAAAA
>DATAPM010000018.1:0-2508 GCA_036265225.1 Vulcanimicrobiaceae bacterium | reverse complement strand
TCTGCGACGAGGAAGCTATTGTGATACGTAAAGCGGCGATTCTCCAAGCCGCAGCCCCCTCCCTGACCGTGCTCGTTGATTAGCTCGACTATCGTGGTAACGGCACGTTCGGCACTGTCAGAACGCTCCAGCGCAAGTCGTACAAGGTCCATCCCTGTCAGACCGACGCGTGGATACGGCTGCGTCGTAAAGACTGCTTCGTTGCCGACTGCGACACCATGCTCGTTGCACCCCATTTCGGCTCCCCACATCCAGAAGGGACGACTGATAAGCACCGCGTGAGTTAGTTCGGCCTGGGGTATTTGCAGATACGTACATCGCAATCGCGCGTTCGCAGGATGCACACGGCGTGGTTGCCAATCAAGGATCTGCGCTTCGTTTGGATCGCGGTCTGAATTCTTGGCGAACAAGACGCGATCGGATTCCACGATGGCCAGCGAGTCGCACATGATGTGGCCCTGCGATTAACGGCAGGAAAGGGCAGTGGCAGGCGTGCCGTGAATTTCAAATGACGCTGCACAAGTCGTTCGCGACGCAAACAATTTGGGTCAATGATTAGAAAACTCTCTCTGCGCGCGGAAACGTTTCTGTCTTAAGCACTTGTGGCGAGTTTCGCCATTCGCGATTCGGGCGTGTAGGCGGCGCCGGAGCGATTGCGAGGATGCTGTCGTCCGGCTGCTTGCACTGGATATTGTGCCTGTGTTTGGTCGCTACGTCAAAATACGCCAAATGCTTGCGACTCTGAAATGCGCTCCTATAACGGGGCCTAGCACGTGTCCCTCACCACTCGCAAATGGGGTGATGAGCGGACAACGAACGATTCGAGGCCATACGATACGGATATCGCTCAAGCCAAGTCCAGGATGGACCGCGAGCGACCAGGAAATCAATCGCGTGGTATCAAGGATGATAGTCGAGTCCCGCTTCGCCTGTCGTCAATTGCCGGAGGGCAACGTTGCCCTCCTTGGCATCACACTTGCCACACGTTGTCCCGGTCAGCTTGTACTCCTTACTCGATCTATGCTCGAGGCGCCTCGCAAGAGTCGTTCGTTTTTCTCCACGAGGGGCCTAGGGCCCGATGGAAGGAGTCAAATATGACACGGAAGCCTCTGATTGGTTTGAATGCAGAATTTCGGTCCGCCAAAAAGGACGCGCCAGCGTTTAGCTACTTGTCGGCGGGCTATTACGACTCGATCGTCGCCTCGGGCGGGGTGCCGGTGGTTATTCCACCGCTCGCCGACGAGGAAGACTTGGAGCGAATTCTCGATCTGCTCGATGGAATGGTCATGATCGGCGGGGCCGATCTCGATCCGCGTCGCGACGGCTTCATGCTTCACCCAGCAGTACGCACGCTGGAAACACGTCGTGAAGACTTCGATCGTCGGCTAATGAACCTCGTTGCCTCTCGGCGGATGCCGGTGTTCGGCATTGGCGTCGGCATGCAACTGATCAACGTCTTGCAGGGAGGGAATTTGTTCCTGCATATTCCTGAGGACATGCCCAAGGCATTGCCACACAAAGACCCGCTCGACCCGGCCCATCGCCACGCGTTAGAAGTAGTACCCGGCACGTTGATGGAGCGTGTCTACGGCGAGGGCGAAATTCGAGTCAATAGCGTCCACCACATGGCAGTTGACGAAGTGGCACCGGGCTTCCAGGTAACGGCCCGTTGCCCAGACGGTGTGATCGAGGCCATTGAGAGCACGCAAACCGAGTGGTTTGCTTTCGGCACGCAGTTCCATCCTGAGAGTGACTCGGCGTCGGCGTTAGATTTACGCATCTTTGAAGAATTCATCATGGGCGTCGGCGGCGAGATACCTGCGATGCGCATGGCTGCGTAGCAAGGGGGGGCGACGTGAACGCAGCGGGACAAGGATGTCTCACTGATAATGTTTGACTGGGCGTCGTCTCCGGTCCGCGGGCCGCGATTCTGTTCGGCAGCTTCAGAATCGCGGCGCCGCGGGCTATTTTCCCATCCGTCTATCCGTTTGCTCCGTTCTCGCAGGGATTTCGAGCAGGCGCGACTGGCCGGATGTCGGCCCTTCTTGAGGCGTGAACCAGACGCCACAAAATCGTGTCTCGCCAGGCAGCCAAGTTGCGGATTCTTTACGCTTTGCAGTGGCATCGGTTTGTTCCGGGGGTGCGCTACCGATGGATATCTATCACGTCTGGTGCAACCTGAAGCCTGGGGTCGGGGATGTAGCGTTTTGCGACTGCGTAGCCAGCTATCTCGGCCTATTGCGCGACGAACAGTTAATCGTCGGATATCGCGTGACGCGCCGAAAACTGGGATTCGGGCCGCCGCAATTGGGTGAGTTTCACATCGCGATCGAGGTGGCCAATCTAGCCCAACTAGACGCGGCGTTCTCGCGCGTAGCACGGCGGGCCGGACCCATCGAGGGGCTGCACCAAGCAGTGAACTCTTTGGCCACCGACCTGACATTCGCTTTATATCGCGACTTCCCCGATTCGATCCGGGAGCATGGGGAAGAGCAATTTTAGCGCGGC
>DATAPM010000017.1:0-3146 GCA_036265225.1 Vulcanimicrobiaceae bacterium | reverse complement strand
AGCATCGACCACAATGCTAAAGGTCAAGCATCTTCATGGCGGCCAAGGGTGGATTCAAGGCCAAAGCTACGTTCAGCCTGAGGGTTCGAACAACAGGATGATTGGCTTTTGGAAGTATCCGCATGGCGGTAGAGCCACAAGCGTCATAAGCTTGGAAAATAAGTCGCGTGAACTGTTTGGCATAACGGTTTCCGTTGCTCCAAGCCACTAGAGAGTAATGATGAACGCTTTACGCCTTACCCTCGGCCTCTTTGCCGGCCTCGTCATCTTGGCCGGTTGCGGCGGATCGCAGCCGCCGATCGGCGCGCCGGGCGCGATGCCAAATCGTTCGTACCCAGCGCCGCACAACAAACACGCGCAAACGTTTAGTTTCACCGGAGATAAACAACAGTTCCAGGCGCCTGCAGGTGTTAGAGTTAGCGATGCTGTCGAAAATGCTTACTCGTTTTGTGTTTCCCAATAGCACGGCTTGAGGACAGTTAAATAACGTAACACGCAGCAGGTGAAGATTTCTCGCACCACTATACCCGACATCAGTGCCAGCTTTTATAGCGACGCCGCTGTTTGCTCCGCCGCCGGTGTCATATTCAATCATCAGGTCTTGGAACACAATAGCGTTTGCGTCTTCGTTTGTTCCACTTACCGTATTGTCTATTCGAAATAGATCTTCTGCAGTAGTCACGATCAGCCGCGTCTGCCCGGTGCCGACGATATTTAGCGTAAATGGAGTCGTGACGGGAGGCATCGCGACCACGCCCGGGTTGATCAGTATGGGGCCTTCTATGTAATAGGTGCCCGTAGGAATTAGGATCGTGCCGCCTCCCGCGCCAATAGCGGCGACGATGACCTGTTGCAGCGCTGTTTGGTTATCGCCTGCGTGGGAAGGATGGCCGGCTAGCATACCGCAGGGCGCACCGTATAACTGCGCACCGACACAATACGTGCCAATCTGGGTTAGGTCGGAATTATAATCTACGGGGGAGGGTGACGCACAGCTCATGACAGCGTAACTCTCTTTCGGGAGCAGAAAATCATTGCTAAAATCGACGTATCAGTCTCTGAGAGCATTCGCTTGGAGCCTGAAGGTCGCGGTCGTGCTCAGTTGACGCTTCGCTAAATGTGGCCGCTCGTAGAGACGCTCACGGCAGAGACCTCCAGATGATTCGTTCCCGCTTTGATGATCGTTGTGGCCTTTCCGCCAGCGGGATAGTTCCAAATGCCTAGTTCCCACCCAAACTTTCTCTTGTGGCCTGCTGGAACAACGACGCTGTTACCCTGGATCCAAAAGCCACCGCCGGCGGCATTCTTTACGCTCTTGAATCTGACCAGGTCCGTTACAACTCCGGACGAGCCAGTAATGGACACGCGATAAATAATTGGATGAGCATGGCTGCCGTTTAGCTCATTCCCTCCCAAGAACGCGAGTTGTGAGCCGTCCCATTGCAGCCACCTCGGATTTTTGATTTTGCCCGTGATCGAAATATTCATAAATGTAGAACTTCCCTTTGGAAGTTCTATAACTTTATGGTCTGAAGTCGGCGAAACGCCTAAAACGAATACGTTACCGCTCGAATCGTAGGTTGCCGAGTTGTACGATTGCACCGCGGTCGTGCTGTATTTAGTCGGCGTACCTTCGGCATTTTGGAAGATTGCTAGATTGCCCTGAACATCATCGCTGAGCTTGACATTGGCTACTGCTAAGTTGCCGCTATGCAGCGTCGTATTGAGGCCGACCGGCGTCCCGCCGAGAAGAGCCGCATGTCCCCCGAGGCGCAACGCAAATTCGACGAAGCGATCGCCCTTGCCATGGCCAGCCTCAGCGAAGAAGCCAGGGCGGAGATCACTGGTCCCCTCGGGCGGCCAGCGGGACGGGAGCAAAGACTCACACAGGCCGTGCAAGAGGGCATCCTCGCCGCGCTGCGGATTGCGGTGCCAGCAAAGTACGCAGCGGAAAAGGAAGGCATCGACGAGTGCACCTTTGACGATTGGCTAGCGAACGGCGATCAGGGAATAGCGCGCTACGCCGACTTTGCGGTCGCCGTGCGTTCCGCCACGGCGGAGGGCGTTCGCAACCTAACAACGCGGGCGCTCGCGGGCGGGGCTGGCGCCACAGAGGCGCTACTCTTACTGGAGCGCCGTTTCCCCGAAGAATACGGTCAGCGGTTCTCGATGGACCAACCCTCGGACGCCGATACGATCCGGCGTGAAAACTCGATGCGCTTGGGCGAGGCGATTCGTTCGAACCCCGAAGCACTCCGTTTGGTGAACGAGTCGGTAGTGATTCAGATTGCCGATTCTAGAGCTTCCCGAGCTTCAGGTGATCGCGAATCTGGCACCTAAGTCTCAACGAGGCCTAGCCCCCGAAACGTCCCTTTCCGACCTACCCAACGCACAGATGAGTCGTCTCTCTAGCGAGGTCGCGTCGCGGGGCACCGCATGGTGAAGCGCGCGCAACCAGACATAGACGGCACCGGCTCACCCCGGAACCCCTGATAAGGCACCACCTTTTAGTTCATCCGAGGCACGATCTAGTCGTCCGCCTCTTTTTCCGGACACGATCGGTTCGAAACGCTTCCACGGCCCCGTAGACCGGCCTCGTGCACGTAACGCCTACGTCAAACACACCTCCGGGAAACGACGACGTGGAGCCCGCAACGCCAGTCCCAGTTCGCCGTGGCCCCGATGGCGCGATCATCCTTATGGCCGTAACTCCCGCCGTGGCGAGTCTCGCTCGCGTGGCGCTGGCCATCCGCGAAGAGCGCCGCGAATCCGGGCCTCAGGCGCCCTCCAAAGCCCGGAGTTCGGCCACTACCGGGCCAAACGGGCGCCCGTCGCAACCTTCTCCGCGGTCAGGGGTCTACGACAGACTAAGGCGGACAGAGGCGAACGCTTGTTCGCCAAGCCTGGCGCCGCCCAATAAGGGGGACTCATGGGAAAAAGACGGATCTCAATAAGAACCGGCGCGAGTCGACGCACTGACCAACGATGTAAGCGCGCCAACTGCGTTTTTCCGGATCCGACCATCCGTTTTGATCTTGAGGGTCATCGGGTGGTGGCCGTCTGGAGCTGGGTTGGCGTCCGGGTTCTAAGCGTTCCCAACGGCGTAAAGATCGAGGTCATGCCGACGATGCGGTTAGTTCCGCTCT
>DATAPM010000016.1:0-11644 GCA_036265225.1 Vulcanimicrobiaceae bacterium | reverse complement strand
GCAAGAGCGCCGCAAACGGCTTGAGAACGTGTCCGAAGTACGAAAAGCCCTTCTTGCGAAACGCTACCGTCTGAATCATGAAGAAAACGACCAGAGCGAGCGGCACGACGGTGTTGAGATCGGCCGTCGGCGAGCCCCCGAAGGGTAAGCCGAGCGCCTTGAAGGGGAGCATGCCGAACTGGTTGAGCAGAAAGATAAAGATGAAGAGCGCTACGAAAAAGGGCACGAAGCCTTCGCCCGCTTTTCCGAGCACGCTGGTCACCAAGTCGGCGATATAGTTGAAGACCGACTCTAAAACGGCCTGACGCTTGCTGACGTAGGGCGAACGATAGCTCGCACCGATCCAGCCAAAGAAAATCAGCGACACTCCCATGACCAGCCAAGTGGTCATGATCGTATCGGCATGGACCGGCCCCAGCACCGGCAGATGCCACAGAATATGTTCGCCGATATGTTCCTGCACGCGTTATCCGTCTAAGGCTTCCGTCGGAAAGCTCGCAGCGCTCCAAGCGCATAGGTTGCAAGCGGGAAAAAGAAACCGGCGAGAAACGGCCCGAGCGACCACCAGGGTCCCCGAACCGCCAACGCCGCGGCTACTATACTAAACGCGGACAGCCGCAGTAAACTACTTAGCCCGAAGAAGAGCCGGCTTCCCGTCTGGACGAGGCGTTCGCTCCCCCTCATTATCGCCAGCATGTTGCCCACACCGCAGGCCCCGCCGATAGCCAGCGCGGCCGCACCCCAGCGGGAAAACGGGACCAAAAACGCCGCAGCCAGCAGTATTAGCAGGAGAGACCTTCCCGCCACCAGCCGCTTGAGGCGGTAGTACCTCGCGAGGTCGGCGGCCGACTCGGCCGCCCCGTAGGGTTTCACTGCATGGCCCGCGCGAGGAGACGGAGGGCCGAGTAGCCGCCGAGCAGCGCACCGAGGATCAGGCCGGCCGGGGCCAGCAGCGGCTCGCCACGGCGGTCGGCGACGAGAATCCCGGCAAGCAGCCCAAGGACCGCCGCGCCGGCGAAGGTGCCTCCCGCCGCGACCAGCGGGAGAAGCGTCTTCACCGGGCCGCTTCCGCGCTTGCCGTTAGGCCCAAAAACGGCTCCGGATAGTCGCCCCCGCGAAGCCTCGCCAGCAGCCAAGCGGCAATCCGTTCGGCCGCCTGCCCGTCACCGTAAGGATTGACCGCCTTCGCCATGCGCTCGTACGTTCTTGAATCCTCGAGCAGGCGCCGCGCCGACGCGACAATTCGTTCGCGCCGGTGTCCGATGAGCTCGAGCGTACCCGCGAGCAGACCTTCGGGGCGCTCCGTCTCGTCGCGCATCACCAGCACCGGTTTGCCGATACACGGCGCCTCTTCCTGAAGACCGCCCGAATCGGTCAGAATAAAGCGGCTGGCGCGGACCGCGGCGACCATCTCTGCGTAGTTGATCGGATCGACCAAGATCACGCCGGGAACCCCGGTCAGGACCTCTTTGGCGACGGGCGCGACGCGCGGCGACGGATGCACCGGCCAATAAAGCTGCGGCGATTGCGGGAGCATCGCGATGTCGCGCAGCGCCTCGGCGATGTCGCGCATGTGCGGGTGGTTTTCGCGACGGTGAGCCGTCACCAGAATCGTCGGCCGGCCCGGGTCGAACTCTTCCCAGCGGGGCGGAAGTGGCAGATCGTCGCGTTGCGCCGCCTCAGCGAATGCGTCGATCACGGTATTCCCGGTAACGAACACGTCATCGGCTGGAACGTTCTCCAGCAGCAGGTGCTCGCGGGCGAGTGAGGTCGGCGAGAAGTGGAACGAGGCGATCGTACCGGTGAGCCTGCGATTCATCTCCTCGGGATACGGCAGCCAGGGATTGCGGGTGCGAAGGCCGGCCTCGACATGCCCCACGGGAACGCCGGCGTAAAATGAGGCGAGGGCAGCCGCTGAACTCGTCGTCGTGTCGCCGTGCACCAGCACGACTTCCGGCTTGGCTTCGGCCAGCGAACCTTCCATGCGCGTCAGCACGCGGGTCGTGATCTCGGTAAGCGTCTGATCTTCGCTCATGATGTCGAGATCGTAATCGGGAGTTATGCCGAAGAGCAATAAAAGATCGTCGAGCATCTTGCGATGCTGCGCCGTGACGCAGACGAGATGGTCGATTGCCTTGTGCCGCCCCAACGCGTGCACGACCGGCGCCATCTTGATCGTGTCGGGGCGCGTTCCAAAAACGCTGAGAACGCGAAGCTTTGCGGGGGTAGCGGACATGCGGCTCCTATGCGTGACGGAATACGTGCGTAAACTGGCCGGAAAACGCCAGTGCGACCGCACCGAGAACAAAACAGACCGCGTAGAGCAGCAGCACGGCCTGGCGTACGTTGAGCCCAAAGCGGAAGATCAGCTGATGGTGGAAGTGACCGCGGTCGGCCTCGGTAATGCGCTTTCCCGTGGTCGCGCGGCGCACGATAGCGGCGGCGGTATCGAGTACCGGAAGAGCCAGCACCAGCAGCGGGACGACGACGCTGATCGCGATTGCGGTCTTGCTCGCGCCGATGATCGAAACGGTCGCGAAGACGTAACCGATGAAGAGCGAGCCGGCGTCGCCCAGAATGATACGGGCGGGATTAAAATTATATGGAAGAAAGCCGAGCGCGGCACCGGCCAATGCGATCACCACGAGTGCGACGACGGGACTGCCGTGCAAAGCCGAAATAACGAAGAGGAAGACGCTCGAGATCGCAGCCACGCCGGCGAGCAATCCGTCGAGCCCGTCGAGAAAGTTTATTGCGTTCATCATCCCGACGTACCAGAGCAGCGTCAGCGGCACGCCGAGCCAAAGCGGAAAGTCGATCCAGTTCGTGCCCGCGTTGCGATCGAACGGATTGTTGATGCCGGGGATCACGAAACCGTAAAGCATCGAGATCAGCGCGACGACGATCTGAGCGATTAACTTATTGCGCGGACGCATCTGCATTACGTCGTCCCAAATTCCCACGCCGAGAATCAGCAGACCGCCGAAGAGCAGCCCGACGAGCTTGTGTACGGCATCGAACTGTTCCGCGGCCGGTACCAGGGCAAAGGGAGGAGCCAGCGAGACGCCCAGCACGGTAAAGAGGGCGAAAGCAAAACCGAAGAAGACCGCGATGCCGCCGATCCGCGGTTTGGGAAGCGCGTGCATGCGGCGTTCCTCGCCGCCGTTGTCGACGATGCCCAGACGCAGCGCGAGGCGCACGATCAGCGGCGTTCCCAGTGCGCTTACCGCGATGGCGATCACGAATGCGGCGGCGTATACCGCGCCCGCACTGGGCGAGAAGGGCATCACCCGCGCGCGCCCTCCAGCGTGGAGTACTGCACCAGCGCGACGCCGGCTTCGGCCAGCAGCTGGGCGGCGACCGCATCGGGATATGCTTCGTCGTAAACGATCTTGGTCACGCCGGCGCTGATGAGCAGCTTCGAGCAGTTGACGCACGGCTGGTGGGTGCAATAAGCAACGGCGCGATGGAGGCTCACTCCGTGGAGCGCTCCCTGAACCACGGCATTGGCCTCGGCGTGGGTGGCACGCAGGCAATGTTCGTTGGCCAGCGTGCAGCCAACCTCGGTGCAATGCGCGACCCCGCGCGGGGCGCCATTATAGCCCGTGGTCAGAATGCGATGTTCGCGCATCAGAACGCAGCCGACCGAGGCGCGAGGGCACGTCGCACGCGTACTCACGGTATGCGCGATCTGCATGAAGTATTCGTCCCAGCCGGGGCGCACGGTTATTCTCGCATTCCTCTAGGGAACGTCGTAACGCGAGGTCAGCTCGCGGACGCGTCCGCGGAGCCGCTCGGTATGCGCGCGCTCCTCGATATCGTCAAAAGCAGCGCAGATAATGCGCGCGATTTCGCGGCAAGCGTCTTCGCCCATGCCGCGCGACGTGATGGCCGGCGTGCCGATCCGTATCCCGCTCGCCACCATCGGCTTCTGCTGATCGAATGGTATCGCGTTTTTGTTGACGGTGATTCCGATCTCGTCCAGATACGCCTCGACGGCCTTACCGGTCAGTCCTTTGACCGAAACGTCGACCAGCATCAGATGCGTGTCGGTGCCCCCTGCGACGAGCCGCAGGCCGGCACGCGAAAACTCCTCGGCCATCGCCTGCGCGTTTTTCACGACCTGACGCTGATACTCGCGAAACTCCGGCCGCAGCGCTTCGCCGAAGGCGACCGCCTTCGCGGCGATGGTGTGCATCAGCGGGCCGCCTTGGATTCCCGGAAAGACCATCTTGTCGACCGGCGTTCCCCACTTCTCGGTTGAGAGAATAAAGCCGCCGCGCGGACCGCGCAGCGTCTTGTGTGTGGTCGACGTCACGAAATCTGCAAGCGGGATCGGCGAAGGATGCAGGCCGGCGGCCACGAGCCCGGCGACGTGCGCAAAATCGACCAGCAGCGCGGCACCGACTTCGTCGGCGATGGAACGAAACGGTTCGTAATCCATGATGCGCGGATAAGCGCTGGCACCGGCGACGATTAGCTTGGGGCGGTGCTCCCGCGCTAGCGCGCGCACTTCGTCGAAGTCGATGAGCTCGCTGTCGCGTTTTACGCCGTACGCAACGGCGTTGTAGAGTTTGCCCGAGAAGCTGACCTTCGTTCCGTGCGTCAGATGACCGCCATGCGCGAGCGACATGCCGAGCACGGTCTCGCCGGGCTGTAAGGCGGTCATGAAGACGGCCATGTTAGCCTGCGCGCCGGAATGCGGCTGCACGTTGGCGCGGTCCGCACCGAAGATCTGCTTGAGGCGCTCGAGCGCGAGTATCTCGGCGCGGTCGACCCATTCGCAGCCGCCGTAGTACCGCTTTCCGGGATAACCTTCGGCGTATTTGTTGGTCATCACGCAGGCCATCGCTTCGCGTACCGCGCGGCTGGCGTAGTTTTCCGAGGCGATCAGCTCGAGATTCTCGCGCTGCCGCAGCTCCTCTCCGGCGATCGCCGCATAGATCTCGGGGTCCTGCGCTTCGACGCTGGTCGTTTGCAGAATATCCATGGCCAACGCTATTCTCCCGACGCCGTCGCTTCGTGCACGATCGCCGGCGGCGTCTGCGCGTCGGTCACGGCGCCTTGCTCCAGGTCGCGTAACGTTCGCGCTCGCTGCGCGTCGCCGAACTCGAAGAGCTGCTCGGTGCGGTGCGCGTGCCGTCCGCCGTCGAACGGCGTCTCCAAAAAGATGTCGAGCATTCGTTCGATCATCTCCCAGCCGGTCAACCGCTCGGAGAAGGCGATGACGTTCGTATCGTTGTGACGGCGTGCCAACTCCGCGGAATACGGCTCCGCGACCGGCGCGCAACGAATGCCGGGAACCTTGTTGGCGGCCATCGCGATGCCCAAGCTCGAACCACAAACCACGATGCCGCGTTCGGCCTGCCCGCTGGCGACGGCCTCGCCTACGGCGTAGCCATACTGCGGATAGTCGACCGGCGTCGTATCGTGCGTCCCAAAATCAAGCACGTCGTGTCCGCGCCCACGCAAAATCTTTGCGATGCGGTCTTTGTATTCGTAGCCTGCGTGGTCGGCGCCGACGGCAATTCTCATGGTCTCTCGGATATCAAAGGCGAGGGTGGGCTAGGACGGGCGGTCGAACTTCCGACGCCGATGAAGCTGGCCTGCGCGAGCGGTCTGCTCCACCGCGCAATCGAGCGCGGGGAGCTCACGCAACTCGAATTCCTCGACCTGTGCGCGCGCGAGTTGGCTTGCGATGGCGTCGTCTTGGACGTTCGGCACTTTCCGCGAACCGACGACGACTACCTCGCGCAGGTCAAGAAGATGGCGGCCGACCGCGGACTTTGCCTAGCGGCCCTTGCCGATGCCGGCTTCTTTCTATCGGACGGCGAGCGCATGCAATCTATCCTGGAGCGTGCGGCCACATTGGGTGCACCTTTGGTCGCGGCGCCGCTGGCGCGCGAAACGGATTGTTCGTGGAGCGATCAGCTCGAGCGACTGGGCATCGCGACCGGCCTCGCCAAGACCCTCAACGTGACGCTCGCGCTGCGCAACGCGCCGGCGACATTCGCGGCCGGAACGCACGATTGCAAACGCGTGGCCAAGGAAACCGACTCTGCGTGGTTACGCTACGGCCCCGAGCCGGGACAGTTCGACGCCGCCAGCGAGCCGGCCGCGCTTCGCACCGGTACGGTGTTGCTGTGGAGCGACGCGAGGGCGGATACCGGGCGCTCGATCGCGGCTACGGCCGCGGCATTCGACGATTTCCGCGGACACCTCGCGCTGGACGACGGCGCCGGCGAGGCAAGCGTGGAAGGGATTACGAGCGCGATGCGCGCGTGGCGCGAAGCGCTCGACCGCAGATAGCGTCTGGTACACGCGGTACGAACCTGCATTCTCGCAGGTGGGTGCGGCCCGGGCGCCGTCCGGCAGGTATTTAACTCACCGGTCCGTCGTTACCGGAGCTGATGCTCCCTAGGTCATATAAGTCGGCTCGGTACCAACATGCACTGCGCGCGGATCGCAGTCGAGCCCCTTTACCGTACCACTGCCGGTCAAGCGGCAACCGAGCAGCCCGAGGAAGGCGTGGTGTCCGGTTGAATGCGGTAGCGACTCAACGATGAAAAAGCTTTCGGTAAACGTAACGCCGCTCGAGCTCCCGCTCGTCCACCCCTTCAAGATCGCGCGAGGCGAGGAACTCGTCGCGAGCACGGCAATCGTCCGCGTTCGCTGCGGCGAGCTCGAAGGCATCGGCGAAGCAGCCCCGATCGAACGCTATGGCGAATCGGTCGAGAGCGTCGCCGCGTATTTCGCCTCGCACCAGCCGGCGTCGGACGACCCATATCATTTGGAGGCTTTGCTCGACGCCGCCATCCCAGCCGCCGCACGCGGGGGCCTCGATCTCGCACTGCACGATTACATCGGCAAGGACTTAGGCAAACCGCTCTACGCGCTTCTCGGTCTCGATCCGTCGCTCACGCCCACGACGTCTTTCACCATCGGAATCGCCGACCCGCAGACGACGCTGCGCAAAGTCGCTGAGGTCGGCAATCATCCGATTCTCAAGGTCAAACTTGGAATCGGCTCGGCGTCGGAACAGGTCGAAACGATCGGTGCGATCCGCGGATGCTACACCGGCGCAATACGAATCGACGCCAACGAAGGCTGGGACGTTGACGAAGCGATCGCGATTCTGCGGGCGCTGGAGGCGTTCGACGTAGAGTTCTGCGAACAGCCGATTCCGGCCGGGCATCCCGAGCAGCTGCGCGCCGTCCGCGAAAGGGTTCGGATTCCCATCGTTACCGACGAAGACTCGCTGACGGCCGCCGATTTGCCGGCACTCTACGGCTGCGTCGACGGCGTCAACGTTAAGCTGGCCAAAACCGGCGGAATTCGTGGCGCGATCGCAATGATCAACACGGCCCGGGCGCTGGGATTCAAAGTGATGATCGGCTGCATGGTCGAGAGCGCGATTGCCGCGACGGCGGCCGCGCATCTCTCGCCGCTGGCCGATTGGGCCGACATCGACGGACCTTTTTTGGTGTCGCACGATCCGTTCGCCGGCGTCACCTACGACAACGGAAAGCTCGTCCTGCCGGACGCGCCGGGCTTGGGCGTGCGCGAGGTCGCGGCGGTATGAGGCGTTACGTCATCCTCGCGCCCGACCGCTTCGTCGAAGACGCCAAGACGGCGCACGGCGTTATTCGTTATGGAACCGACGAAGTCGTGGCCGTCGTCGATCCGTCCACGGCCGGGCGTCGCGTTCGCGACGTCGTGGCGCATCTCGATAGCGATGCTCCGGTCGTCGCTAGCGTCGCCGAAGCGCTGGCCTTTTCGCCGACCGCGCTGTTGATCGGGACGGCTCCGAAAGGTGGCGGCTTACCGCCGGAGTGGCGCGCCGCCGTGTTGGAAGCGATCGCCGCGAAGCTCGAGATCGTCAGCGGCCTGCACGAGATACTCGCGCAAGATCGCCAGTTTCGCCGGGCGGCAGCTGTTGCCGGAACGACGATTTGGGACGTGCGCGAACCGCCCGACGTTCCGCTCTTTTCCGGCGAGGCCTATGCCGTGAGCGCACCGATTCTGCTGACGGTCGGTAATGATTGCGCAGTCGGCAAAATGAGTGTTTCGCTCGAGCTCGTCGCCGCAGCGAGCGATGCAGGAGTCCGCGCGCGTTTCGTTCCCACCGGCCAGACAGGAATTCTCATCGCCGGCTGGGGCATTTCCGTCGACCGCGTGATTGCCGATTTTGCGCCGGGAGCGGCCGAGCAACTCGTTCTCTATGCCGCGCACGAAGGCGCGGAGCTGATCGTGGTCGAGGGCCAAGGTGCGATCAACCATCCGGCGTACGCACCGGTGACGCTGGCATTGATGACCGGATGCGCCCCGGACGGATTGATCATGGTCTGCGATCCGCAGCGCGCTACGATCGAGTCGTATCCGACGCCGATTCTCGATTACGCCGAATTGATCGCGTTACATGAGGCACTGATCGCCGGCGTCAAGCCGGCGCCGGTACTCGCCATCGCACTCAACACCCGCGGAATGACTGACACGCAGGCGCGCGGGGAAATCGAACGTGCCCGCCGCGAGACCGGGCTGCCCGCCGACGACGTCGTCCGTTTTGGCGGCGCGCGGCTCTATAACGAAATCCGTCCAAGTGCCGTCAAACGCGATCCGCGAACGAGCAGCGCGGCCGGGTGAGGGCGCACCGGCTCGCTGCCGCGCTGCTCTGCGCCGCTGCGCTCTTCGGCTGCTCGCGCCCGGCTCAGCCGGCGCGCGGCGGCCTTCACAACGCGTGGACGATACCGGGCGTGCTGCGGCTCGGCGAAGACGAAGAGCCCGACGGCCTAAACCTGATGTACGCACACACCGCGGCCGCCGACACGATCGCCGGCATGCTCTTTACGTTTATCTTGCGTTACGACGCGCGCGGGAACTACGTGCCCGATCTTGCCACGGAAGTGCCGAGCCCAAGCAACGGCGGCATCAGCGCGGATGGCAAACGCATCGTAGTTCACCTGCGTCGTAACGCCGTGTGGGCCGACGGTGCGCCGTTGACCGCAGCGGACTGGCTCTTCACTTATCGCGCCGTGATGAACCCGGCAAACGCCGTCAAGACGCGTTACGGTTGGGACCAGATCGCGAGCGCGTCGGCTCCCGACCCGCATACGATCGTCATCCGCCTGCGCCGCGCCAACGTCTCGGTGCTCGGCATCTTGGGGATGGGGGGCGCAGCCTATCCGCCGCTGCCGGCGCATCTTCTCGCCCGGCTGCCGGACCTCAATAGAGCCTCATTTAATCAGCAACCGTTATCGAGCGGCCCTTACGTATTGAAGGCTTGGAACCACGGGAGCGCGCTCGTGTTCGTTCCAAATCCGCGTTACTTCCGCGGCGCGCCGAGACTCAAAGAGATCGTATGGAAGGTCATTCCCGACGTCAACACGCTCTTCAACCAACTCGCGACGCACGAGATCGACGTTTATCCCAACGTCAACGAAAACGCGATCGGCCGTCTCTCGGAAATATCGGGGGTTCGCGTCACGCGCAACCTGATCGCCAGCTGGCGCCATCTCGGCATCAATATGAGCCGTCCGCAACTTTCCGACGTACGCGTGCGCCGCGCCATCGCCGAGGCGGTCGATTGGAAGCGGCTCAACGATACCATTTATCACGGTATCGACCGGCAGGCCGTCTCCGACATCTTTCCGGAGTCGTGGGCCGCACCACACCTTCTGCCGTACCGTTACGACGTTAACGATGCGAAGAAGTTGCTCGCCGATGCCGGTTGGCGCGCAGGCTCCGACGGGGTGCTGCATAAAGGCGCGCTGGCGATGCATCTTTCCATCTACGCAACGACGGGGCATCAAGAGAATACCGAATCTCAAGTTCTGATCCAGTCGATGTTGCGCGACGTCGGAATCGACGTCGCGGTGCGAAACTATCCCGGCAGCTATCTCTTTGCCAGCGACGGGCCGCTCTACACCGGTAAGTACGACCTCGAATGGTCGATCGAGACCAACGGTCCCGATCCGGATAACGCCGGCAACTGGAACGGTGCCTTCATCCCACCGCGCGGTGCGAACACATCGTGGCTCGACGATCCCCTGATCAATCAAACCAGTGAGGCCGCGGCGAGCACCTTCGATCAGGCGGCGCGCAAGGCGCTCTATCAGCGTGAGGAAATGCGCCTGCGCGAACTCGTCCCGGCGGTCTTCTTCAGCTGGCGCGCCAACGTTACTGCGATCAATGCGGACGTGCGCAACTACGTGCCGGCGGCTTTCATCGGTGACAGTTGGAACGCGTGGCAATGGAGCATTTAAGCCCCTCCACGTTTGCACAGACGCTGGGCGCGAGCGAGTCGGCTCGTCTCTCTTTCGAGCCGGCGCGCGGCGGCGTGCTGAGCTGGAACACGCACGCGCCGAGCGGGCGGCTTTCGTTTCGCCTGCTGCGTGCCCGACAGCCGGCCTCGGAGTGGATGGATTACGCGCAGTGGCAGCCGACCGGGGCGAAGTCATTCAGCCCGGAACACGAGGGAACGCGCGTCGAAGTGGAAGTTATTACCTCGGCGCAACCCTTCGACGGCATCGAGGCGCGAGCGCGCGACGTTCATTTCGAACTGCTCGCTTTCTCGTCGCCGGTGCGCTGCCGCCCTTCGCTTCCGTACTGCCGCGACGCGATGATCTTGGACGTACCGCCGCGCTCGCAGTACGTCCAAGGATTCAACGAGCGCGGATGGTGCAGTCCGGCAAGCCTCTCGATGCTCCACGCCTATCACGGCATCGAGGCCGGCGTCGCGGAAACGGCCCGCGAAGTCTTCGACCGCGCCTATAACGGCACGGGAAACTGGTCGTTCAACGTCGCGTACAGCGGGCGCCTGGGATTGCGCGGCGTCGTCGCGCATTTGCGCAACCTTGATCACGCCGCGCGTTTAATCGAGCGCAATCTGCCGATCGCCCTCTCCTACTCTTGGCGTGGCGGCGAGCTGCCGGGCGCGCCGCTCGAACAGTCCGACGGCCATCTCGTCGTGCTCTGCGGATTTACCGGCAGCGGCGACTGCGCGGTCAACGATCCGGCCGCGCCCAACGTGCGCGTCGTTTATCCGCGCTCGGCGCTCGAGCGCATCTGGCAGCGTAACGACGGGATCGCCTACGTGGTCGCGCCGGCAGGCATCGAGTATGCCGACGTCCTTGCTTCGGGTCGGCCCTAACGTGAGAAGTCTCGACGAAATTTCAGCGGCGGTCGTTCGCTGCGCGCGTTGCCCCGAGCTGCGCGCCTACACCGCACAGGTAGCACGCGAAAAGAAACGCGCGCATCGCGACTGCGAGTATTGGGGGCGCCCGGTGCCGGCCTTCGGCGACCCCCGCGCTCGGCTCATGCTGGTCGGGCTCGCCCCCGGCGCGCACGGCAGCAATCGCACCGGGCGTCCGTTTACCGGCGACGCATCGGGAGATTTTCTCTATCCCGCGCTGTACCGCGCCGGATTTGCTTCGCAGCCGGTGGCCCTGAGCCGCGACGACGGACTCGTCTTACGGGATTGCCTGATCACCGCTGCCGCGCGCTGTGCGCCGCCGCAGAACAAGCCGACCCCGCAAGAACTGCGCCACTGTTTTCCTTATTTAGTGGAGGAGTTCGAGGTGCTGTCGCGCTTGCGCGTAGCTGTCGGGCTGGGCGCGATCGGATTTGCAGCGATTTTACGCGTGCT
>DATAPM010000015.1:0-4171 GCA_036265225.1 Vulcanimicrobiaceae bacterium | reverse complement strand
GCCCCCAATAAAAGGCGCTCCAATCGAGCGACAGCCGCAGATCGCTCTCGCGCTGTGGCGTGAAACCGCGAATCGACGATCCGTCGAACGTCAGATTGTCGAACGCCCGCAACAAAAATTTCTTGTCGTAATCGAGCATGTGCAAGCGGCCTTCGAGGTCGCTGAAGAGCACGGTCAGCGCTTTGATGCGCGGCTCGTCGGCGAGGTACCGCAGGCGCTCCTCCTGCAGCGCGCGCATCGGCACGCGCTCTTGGCGCTGTCGCTTGGCGCGCAGGTTGAGCTCTTCGAGCTCCGAGTAAGGGAGCATCAGGAAATCGCGCAGATCGGCGCCGGATGGCATCGTCGTCGAATTCATCGTCGGGGTTTCTCCTTGACGTGGCGCGTTGCTATTTAGCTCGACGCTTGCACAATCGCGCACGCCCGCCTTTGGACAATCGGTAAACCGATGTGCGTCGGGCGCAGCTACGCCTTGGCCCCCAGCGCTTGCGACAATCGCCCCCCGTCGGGACTGCCCAGCCCGGTGCAGGGGTCCCAACCGGGACCAGCCTTGTACGCGCCGTTGCTGCCGCTGGTTATATCGTGCAGCGGCCCGGGCGAGTTGGGATAACCCGGCACCGCGTAAAGACTCGCATTGACGAAGCCGAGGTTGTGCCCGAGCTGTTGATTCATCAGCGCGACGAGCGCCGCCCAAAGCGGAGCGGCCGCGCTGGTGCCCGCGGCGACCATCTCGGAGCCGTCGACGCGCAAGCGGTAGCCAGAGTTCGGATCGGCGTCGGCCGAAACGTCGGGGACGCCGCGCCCGCCGGTCGAGCCGGCCGGCGGCGGCGGGACGCCGGCCTTGGCCTGCCATTGTGGAAGCGCAAAGTACGAACTGACGCCGCCGCCCGAATCGTCCCAGGCACTTTCGGCTGAGATGCGCGAACCCGTCGCGCTCAACGTCGTGCCGCCGCAGCCCAGCGCGTACGGACTCGAACACGGAAAATCGGCGTGGGCTTGACCGTCGCTCAGTCCGTCGCTGGATCCGCCGTCGCCCGAGGCGACGCACACCGTTACGCCGACCGACGCGGCGGCGGCGATGGCGCTATTAAGCGCCGTGCGCGCCTGTTGCGTCCAGTTGGGTTCGGGCGCACCCCAACTGATCGAGATAACCGATGGCTTGTGCGTCGAGTCGTGCACCGCGGTCGTCACCGCGTCGACGAAGCCCTGATCGGTGTTGGGCGCGAAGTAGATCGCGAGACTCGCACCTGGAGCGACGGCACCGGCGATCTCGGCGTCCATCATCACCTCGACGTCGGCGTCGCTGTCCTCGCCCGGCGCATTGCGTCCGCCGTCGACCGAAACGATCGCGACGCTCTGCGAGTTGACGCCCAGCGACGACAGATACGTGTCGTAGTCGGTTTGTGTGAAACCGCCGCCGAGTTCGAGGATGGCGATGCACTGTCCGGTTCCGGTAACGCCGGCGGGAAAGTCATAGAGCGATGCGACCTGGACCGGAGTAAACGACGCTTGCGGCTGCGCGGCGATCCGGACGCGAGGCGAGGCCTGCGGCCGGTCGTCGAGACCCAGCACCGCCTCGACGATACCCTCGAGCTCGGCGGGAACGCTCAGCGAGCCCTCACGACCGCGAAACGTTACTCCGCCGGTCTCGCAGCGTTTGAGATGAACGCCGAAAGCGGCGCTCATTTGCGACACCGTCCCTCGCAGCACGACGCTGCGCCGTCCGGCGCTGCACTCCACCACGCTTAAGCCGTGAGCGCGGGCGAAATCCTGAACCTTCTTTAGGTCGGCGTCGTCGGCGCCGTACTCGCGCGCGAAGGCTTCGCGTGACATCGCGCCGGGCGGCGGTGTTTGGGGCTGTTTCGAACGAACGATGAGCGTTACGGTACTCTCGGCGTTCGGATCGGCATCGCCGAGTACGCGCGTGCTCGCGGGCAAGGTGCGTTGGCTTCCGGGAACGGTCCATCGCTGGCTCATGTAGATCTCCTGCGTCTAGTGCAATGCGTAGAAGAAACGAACGACGTGAAAGAAAACCGGGGCGGCAAAGATCATCGAGTCGACTCGGTCGAGGATGCCGCCATGTCCTTTGATGATCGAACCATAATCCTTCACGCCACGATCGCGTTTGATGGCCGACATCACCAATCCGCCCGCGAAGCCGAGCAGCGCGATCATCAACGAGATCGCCGCCGCAGCCGCCGGGCTAAACGGCGTGAGCCACCACAGGGCCGTCCCGATCGCCGTCGCGCTCAGGACGCCTCCGACGAAGCCTTCCCACGTTTTGTTCGGGCTAACCGATGGTGCGATTGGATGACGCCCGGCAAGCTTGCCCCAGACGTACTGCAACACGTCGCTGAGCTGATCGACGGTCGCAAGAAAGAGCAGCAGCTTGGCGTTGGGCCCGTAGCCGGGGATGTCGAGCATCAGCAGGGCCGGCGCGTAACTCAGACAGTACACGCAGATCATCAAGCCCCATTGAATTTTGGCGGCGCGTTCGAGAAACCCACGCGTGTCGCCGGCAATCGCCATGATTGCCGGCAGAAAGAGAAAGGCATAGACGGGAATCACGATGACGAATCCCGACCAGCGCAGACTCAGCAAATAGTACTGTAGCGGCGTAAAGATGAAGAACGTCCAGAAGAGCGTGTGATGGTCGGCGCGCCGCGTTTCGACGAGCGTGACGTACTCGCGCAGCGCCAGGAAAGAGAGCAGCCCAAAGAGCACGAGCGAGCCGGTCGGTCCAGCGACTAGCGTTAGACCGAAGATGATGCAGAGCCCCCACCAGGCGCGAATGCGCTGATTGAGGTTGTCGATGGTCGCCCGCGCCGGCGGCTCTCGAAACGCCGCTTGCAGCGCTAGGCCAACGATCGTGGCGACGACCAACAGCCCGAGGATTCCGGCGCCGGCCCACATCAGCGGTGGATCGATCCGTTGCCAGAAAGGCGTCATCGCGTCTTAAGCGCGCAGACCGCGTCGCGCGCGCGTGCGAGAAATTCGTTTTTAGGCTCGTCAGCGTCGAACGCGAGCGGCGAGCCGAAGGTTAGACGACTGATGAAGGGCACGGGAAGAAACTCTCCTTTAGGTAGAATGCGACTGAGATTCTCCAGGTATGCCGGAATCAGTTGCACGCTGGGCTTCTGCCGGCAGAGGTAGTACAGACCGCTTTTAAACGGCGCCACCTCTTCACCCGTGCCGCGCGTGCCTTCGGGAAAAATGATGAGCGAGTATCGATCCTCCATGCCGGCGGCGATTTGAGCGATCGTTTCGCGTGCTTGCGCTTCGACGCTGCCGTTTCCGTGGCGCCGCGGAATGAGGAGCGCGTTGAAGACGCCGACGGCAACGGTGCGGCGCAGCCCGTGGTTCCAGTAATCTTGCGCCGCAACCGGCCGCGTGACCGTGCGAAACTCGCGCGGCAACGACGACCAGAGCACGACGAAGTCGAGATGACTCGTGTGATTGGCAAAAAAGATGCTCTGCTTCGCGCTGGGCATGCCGTCGCGCCACGTTACCTGCACGCCGCTGACGGTGCGTGCGATCCCGGCGATGAGGCTCGCTAGCAGACGCGGAGTTATCGCCGTTCCAAATCTCCGTAAATCAAGGCGAGCCGCCGTACGAACGTGACGACGGCGCCGAGCGTCGCGAGCGCGAGCGCCATGGCGAGGAGTTGACCGTGCCATCCCCAGAGCGGCTCGAGCGCCGAAAGGACGCAGGCAACCGTCATAACGGCCATGCGATGCGGTTTGGCCATTGGGCCCTCGAAGTGATGATGACCCGTCAACGAGGCGCCCAAGACGCGAACGTAAGCGGTGAGCACGGACAGCACGCCGGCGCACCACCCCAAAGCCGGTCCGAACGCGTACTGCGAGAGCGCGTATCCGGCACCGACGAAGATTGCGAGATCGGCGAACCGGTCGGGCACGTCGTTAAAGAGCTCGCCGTGCGCGGTTCTGCGTCCGCCTTCGACGGCGACCATCCCATCGAGCAGATTGCAGAGTAGCCGCAGTTGAATGAGGGCGGCGGCAGCGAGAAGGTCGAGGACGCGAGCAGTTCCGTAATCGGCACCGCTGCGCCAAATCAGAAGGCCGGCCACGATTCCAAAGATCAATCCGGCGATGGATATAGCGTCGGGAGAAAAGCCCGCGCGACTCAGCGCTCGAGCCATGGCGTGCGCCCA
>DATAPM010000014.1:0-4435 GCA_036265225.1 Vulcanimicrobiaceae bacterium | reverse complement strand
GCCATTCTGCAGCTAACGGGATACCGGTTGCCCGACCTCGTTCAAACGGTCTTTGCGGCCCAGCCGATCGCAACGATTTTCTCCGATAACCGCCAGAACGTAACGCTGGTGACGCAGAAGCCGGTTGCCGAGAAAGGCTTCGGTTACGGCGGCGGATTCTTGGCCGGTGCGGCCGGCACTCGCGTCCGTGCAAACTTCTTGCCTCTGGCGTACTACGGCGTTTTGCCGACCGATGCGTCGGGCAAAGCCCACGCCGATTTCACCATGCCCGACGATCTCACGACGTGGCGCGTCATGGCCGTCGCGCTCGGGCCCGGCCAACGCTTTGCCACCGCCGACAACACGTTCGTCGCCAGCCAGCCGCTCATGCTTAACGCGCTCCTACCGCAGTTCGCGCGGCCTGGCGATCGTTTCGACCTCGGCGTTTCGGCAGCGAATCAGACCGGGGCGGCCGGTGCGCTGCAGTTGGTGCTGCAGTTGAGCGGCGCGCTGGCGTTCGCGCAAGGCGATCCGCAGACGATGCGAACGACGGAACAAGCCTCGACCGGCATCGCTGCATTTCGCTATCCGGTGATTACCGGAACGCCGGGGCCGACCGAAGTCCGAGCGGAAGGCCGCCTCGGCGATAAGAGCGACGCGTTTAAGATCGGCTTCGAGGCGCGCAATCGCGCGGTGACGGAATCGGTAATCGAAACCGGCGTAACGCGCGATAAAGCTTCCGTTGCGCTCGATGCCGGCAACGGCGCGGGATGGCTCGAAATCACGCTCGCAAACTCGGTCGTGCCGCAGTTTGCGCTACCGGCCCAAGCCGTGATGACCGACGAAGGTCTGCCGCTGGCCGACGAGGCCGCCTCGCGGCTGGTGATCGCGAGCGCGCTGCAAGGCCTGCAAAAGCCGTACCACCTGATGCTGAACTTCGATCCGGCGGCGGCCGTCGCCGACAACCTCGCGCGGTTGATGGCGTTCCAGCGCGGCGATGGCGGTTTCGGTGAGTTCGCGCACGAATCGCAGAGCGATCCGTTCGTTAGCGCTGCGGCGTTTAACGCCTTGGCGTTTGCCAAGAGCCACGGCGTGCACGTCGACGCCGCAGCGATGGGACGGACGGCGTCCTTTTTGAGGCAGGCTCTGGCCAACCCGGGCCGGTTTAGCTGGTGCACCACGGACCAGTGCAAAGCGCAGTTGCGTTTCGAGGCGCTCTGGGCGCTGGCGCAACAGAGCGCGCCGCGCACCGATTTTCTGGCCGACGTCGTCGGAGCGTCCAACGATTTCGATAGCGCGACACAGATCCGCTTAGCACGCTATCTCTTGCGCGCGCCGGGATGGCAGGGCCAAGGCGCGGCGATGGCCTCGCGCTTGGAACAGTCGCTGTACGTGACGGGGCGTTACGTCGTATCGAACGTTTCGTCGCCATGGAGCTGGCTCGGCTCGCTGGTCGAGGCGCAATCGCAGATGCTGCAGCTGATGATCGAGCGCCACGCGCCGGCAGAACAAATCGACGGCGCCGTACGCGCGTTGACAGCGCAAGGCTGCCGTTGCGGCTGGCCGTTTTCCGCCAATGCGGCCTCCGCGCTCACCGCGTTGACGGCGTATTCGGCGATTTCGCCGCCGGCGCCCGGCCGCGCGACGGTAACCGTGGGAAGCACGACGATCGGGAGCGCCGATTTCGGCTCGACCGCGTCGTCGAAAACGTTCACCGTTAGCGCCGCCTCGCTGCCGAAGAACCAACCGGTTACGATTGCGGCGTCGCGAATCGCGCACTACGTCGTGCTCTACACCTATCCCGTTGCGTCCGATGCCCCGGGCCAGCTAGCGGCATTTAGAGTGGTGCGCACGGTGACCGACGTTTCTGCGGCCGGATCGTCGACCGGGGTTGCGACGCTGGCGACCATGGATCTCGCGCCCGCCGCGCAGGTACAAGTCGGCGCCGGACGCGTCTTCGATATCGGCGTTCGCGCCATCGTCGATCATCCCGTGGATCGTTTCGTCATCGAGGATGCGCTGCCGGCCGGCTTTGAAGCGGTCGATACGACGTTCAGAACCTCGCTGCAAGCCCTGGTGCCGCAAAGCAACAGCTGGCAGATCGATGCGACGCAGATCTATCGCGACCGCGTCGTGGCCTACGCCGGCCACCTCGAGCCAGGGGTCTACGACGTGCACTACCTCGTGCGGTCGGTGACGCCGGGAATGTTTGCTTGGCCGGGCGCGCGCGCATACTTGCAAGACGCACCGGAACAGTTCGGCCGCAGCGCCGGCTCGACGCTACAGATTACGCCGTAACGCCGAGCCCGCGGATGGTTGGCTAGTAGTAGCAGTAGAAGTTGGCCTGGGCGTTGCCTTTGATGCTGATGGCCTGGTTGTATGTATTAACCCAGTAAATGTACGTGCTGCTCGAGTTCGTTTCGGTGACGTCGATGGTCAGGGGGGTTCCACCGTTGCTGCCGTTCATGTAGTTGACGTAGAAGCAACCCTTGCCTTTGACGGTTTTCGTAGCGCAGATGTCGCCGGGCTGGCACGACGTCTTTGCGTTGGGCAGGACGGTTCCGGAGATAACCCCTTGGCTCGTAATATGCCCTTGATGCTGAAGCATAGCCGGGTTAAACGAAACGACCGATAAAAGTAGTGAGATTAGGAACATCTTTGTTGAGTACTCTCCTTGCGACGGCTTGACGTTAATAGGTGTAGGATAACCTGCGCCGTTGCCCGCGGTCGCAAGCAGGCGCCGACTTTTTCCCGTATTCTAATGCCCAAGGCGTTCCCAATTAGAGCCGGAACGCGCAATGGGTTCTCCGCAGGCGGTCCCGAACGATAGCGCCATGAGCACCTATCGAGCCCCCCTTCGCGACATGCAGTTCGCCCTTAGAGAGCTCGCCGGGATCGACGGCGTTGCTGTCCTTCCCGGTTGTGAAGAGACGCTGGACGTTTTGGACTCGGTGCTGGAAGAGGCGGCGGCCTTTGCTTCCGGCGTGCTCGATCCGCTCAACCGGAGCGGCGATCGCACCGGCTGCACCTGGAAGGACGGCGAGGTCACCACGCCGCCCGGTTTCAAAGAGGCCTACAAAAAGTTTGCCGATGCCGGATGGATCGGCTTGCCGGTTCCCGAGGAGTACGGCGGCCAAGGCCTGCCGCAAATGCTGCTCGGCCCGACGCTGGAGATGTGGAACGCCGCGAACATCGGCTTCGCCAACGGCCCGCTGCTCAATCAGGGCGCCATCGAAGCCATCGAGCTGGTCGGCTCGGAAGAACAAAAGAAGCGTTATATCCCCAACTTGGTCTCCGGCAAATGGACCGGTACGATGTGCCTGACCGAACCGCAGGCCGGCTCGGATTTAGCCCAAGTGCGGGCGCGAGCCGTTCCGGCCGGCGATCGCCATCTCATCTCCGGCACGAAGATCTTCATTACGTTCGGCGAGCACGACATGGCCGAGAACATCATCCACTTGGTGCTGGCGCGTTTACCCGATGCACCCGAAGGCACCAAAGGCATCTCGCTCTTCATCGTGCCCAAGTATCTGGTCAACGACGACGGCAGTCTGGGCGAACGCAACGACGTCGTCTGTGCCAGCATCGAACACAAGCTCGGCATCAACGGAAACCCGACCTGCACGCTCAACTACGGCGAGAAGGGTCAGGGTGCCGCCGGTTATCTGGTCGGCGAGCCCAACCGGGGGCTCGAATATATGTTCATCATGATGAACGCCGCGCGATTTTCCGTCGGCGTGCAGGGCATCGCGCTGGCCGACCGCGCCTATCAGAGCGCGCTGGAGTACGCCAAGGAGCGCGTCCAGGGTCGCGACCTCAAGCCCGGATCGCGCGCGCCGGAGCCGATCATCAAACATCCCGACGTCCGCCGCATGCTGATGGTGCAGAAGGCGACGATCGAAGCCATGCGCGGACTGGCGTACGTCACCGCCGCCTCGCTCGACTACGCGCAGCGCCACCCCGACGAGCGCGTGCGCAAAGAACACCGCGCTTTCGTCGAGCTGATGATCCCCGTCGTGAAGGGCTGGTGCACGGAGAGCGGCGTCGACCTTTGCTCCACCGCGCTGCAAGTCTTCGGCGGGATGGGCTACATCGAAGAGACCGGGATCGCGCAGCAATACCGCGACGTCCGCATTCTCACCATTTACGAGGGGACGACCGGCATCCAGTCGCTCGATTTAATCGGCCGCAAGCTCCTGCGCGACATGGGAGCGACGGCGACGAGCGTCGGAAAAAAGATGGAAGCCGTCGCGAAGGAGTGCGTCGCGCACTCCGACGCCACCGTCAAACGCATCGGCGAGGCGCTCGTCTCGGCGCTGGGGACGCTCAATCGAACGTCGCAGTGGATCGGCATGAATGCGATGGGCGACCTGTCCAAAGCCTTTGCCTGTTCGGTGCCATACCTTCGCCTGTGGGGAACCATCGCCGGCGGCTGGCAGATGGCGCGCGCCGCGCA
>DATAPM010000013.1:0-9682 GCA_036265225.1 Vulcanimicrobiaceae bacterium | reverse complement strand
AAGGCATGCAGGGTTTTTGCCACTCGGCCTGCCGGTACGTAGGCGTCGAGCGCGTAGACGGGCGAACCCGACGTCAGCGAACCGATCGTCCCGTTGACAGTGGCGTAGGTACCTCCAACCGCGCCGAGCATGCGCCGCAAGGCGACGGCATCTCCGGCGAGATGCACTTCGCCTGCGCCGGCGAGCCCGAAGTTCGCGATGCGGCCCGAATCGACGACCACGCCACCGTCGAACGTCGGCGTCGGCGAACCGGCGGCCAAATTTCCGGTTGCATAAAGACTGCCGGCCGTAAGCGGCAATCCGATTCCCCGCAGTTGCTCGGCGTGGAGCCGATCGGCTATCAGCGCGACGGCCGGCCCGCCGGCGGCGCGACTTGGCGGCGCGAGCGAGAAGCTTCCGGCCGCGACGATGCGTCCACCCGCGGCGCGCGCATTTGCCGAGTAGATCTGCAAGCGGTCCTTTTCAATTGCAAGCGTCAAACTCGCGCGTTCGATCGGAACGCTGCGTAACGTTGCGTTGTGCATTTCTAGGTTCGAGCCTTGAACCACGATGCGGGGGCCCGCGACGGCAATGCCGACGGAGCCGGCGATACGTCCGTGCCCGGTAATGGCGCTGCCGAGAAACGGCTGTAAACCCTCAAAGGTTCCGGCGTAACGCCCCAGTGCGACGAACTGCTGCGGCGAGAAGCTGCCGGTGCCGGCGAACGTGCCCCAAGGACCGGTGGCCTGCAGCGAGTTAATCGCCGCTTGCGAGAGCGTCCCCCCGAAGCCCGCTTCGAGACGATCGAACTTTACGCCGGCGATCGTCGCATCGTCGCCGGTAACCTTGCCGGCGAGAAAGATCTTCGCGCCGGCGCCTCCGCCGGCCAGGCTCGCGGCGACGCGGCGCGACGACATGGGAGGCATTTGAGGAAGCTCGAGTCCCGGAAAGACCGGATACGGCGGGGGCGGATGCATCCGTAAGTTATCGGCCTGCAACCAGAAGGCGCTGGTCTGATGCGGACGATCCAGGACGTAAGCGCCATCGAGATCTCCCCGCTCCGTGTGAAACCAAAACGGCTCGATGCGCGCGGTGCCGTTAGGATCCATAGAGATGACGGCGGCAAGACGTCCCACGCCGCGCGCCGATGCAGCGCTTCCGGCGACGTGGAAGAGCAAATCGTTGCCCGTTGCCGCGGCGTCGACTTCGACCGGCTCGTCGCCGAGCATTTCGTCGAGGTATGGAAGGCGGCGCGCCGATCCGGCGACGTGAACGGCGAATTCCGATCGCAGCGGGGCACCGATTATCAGCGTTCCGCGAACCACGACGTCGACGCCGGCGTAGGAGGCGTGCAGCGGCGCGAGCGCGACGACGCCGGAGTGATAGACGACGCTAGCCGCGAGCGCCTCGAAGGAAAGCGTGCGATACCGCGCGTGCGGCGCAGTGGCGCGCGCCACGATAACGGGATCGTCGACCGGTCCGGCAACCAGTATGCCCAGCTGCGTCGAGCCCGACACCGGCTGATCGCGCATGAAATCGAAGGCTTTGCGCAGCGCTCGCAGGTTGCCGGTTCCCGAGACGGCGACGCGCAGCTGCTGGTGTCCCGTCAGTCCACCGGTTAGATCGTAGACGCCGCCGTCAATGTTCAGCGGGATTCCGGCAAGCGTGGCGGTGGCGTGGCGCACGTAAAAAGCGTTATCGATCACGTGCAGCCGCGCGCGAACCGAGTCGATCGGCGCCGCCAGCGGTTGCAGCGCGATGCGGCCGCCCTCCATGTCTAGAATTAAGCTGACGTGGTACTCCGGCGCGACGTTGGGAACCACGCCGAGCGCGTAGATCTCGGCGTCGAAGTTTCGTGCCGCGCCGCGAACGATGCGGACAGCGGCCGTATCGGCGAAATAGTTCGCCAGCGCGCGCAGCGGAAAATCGCGCGCACGCGCGCGATGGTCGGCGTAGCCGCGAATCGCGTCGACTCTGCCGTCAACGGTGAACGGTTCGGAACGACGGCGCGCTTCAAAGGCCCCGCTTGCGTGATACTTCGTTACCCCGGCCGTGTCGATCTTTCCGTCGACGTTGATGTCGACGATGCGCACCCGGCGCGCGCTCTCTTCATAGGCCGCCGGTTCCCGCAACTCAACCCCTAGGCCGCGCACGCGAACCGCAAACGCCAGCGGAATCGCGTTGACGCGCGAAGGAGCCGGACCCTGCGGAGCGCCTTGCGGGAAGCTGACGTCGAAGCTGCCGTCACGATAGCGCGTCAACGTCACCGTGGCGTCGCTTACTTCGATGCCAAGCAAGCCAAAGCGATGGCGACTCCCCGGCAAGAGATCGCGCAGTGAATAACGGATGGCGATTCGCCGCGCCCGTAAAACGGGCGTCGAGCCGCGATCGACGGCCAGGTCCTGCAGCAGGACGGTGCCCGGGCCCACGTTCACCGTTCCGGCCGTTACGCCATAACCCGCAACGCGCGGGACGACTTGAATTGCAAAGCGCAGCAGCTCGTGGCGCTGCGCGACCACGATCCCAACCACGGCTGCGGCGGCCAGCAGGCCGATTGCGATGCGCTTGCGCACGTACCTTGGAGACTCTATACCGCTTGCGCCCTCAAGTGCCCCGCCGAGCTAAGCAGGTTCTAAAGCAAGCGTAATGCGAGCGGGCTGCGGAAAGCCGTTAGAGATCGAGGTTCTTTACGCTCTTGGCGTAGTCGAAGATATACTGTTTGCGGGGCTCGACTTTGTCGCCCATTAAGTCGGTGAAAATCTGCTCGGCTTCGACCGCGTCCTCCACCGTAATCTGTTTGAGCCGGCGATTGCCGACCTCCATCGTCGTCTCTGCCAGCTGATCGGCGTCCATCTCGCCAAGACCCTTGTACTGCTGGATGGCGTAGTCTTTGCCGTCCTCGCCGACGATGGCTTTATATTCGGCTTCGTTGAAGGCCCACCACTGCTTCTTCCCTTTGCGGATTCCGTACAGCGGCGGCTGAGCGATGTAGACGTGACCCTCTTCGACCAACGGCTTCATCTGGCGGTAGAAAAAAGTCAACAGCAGCGTGCGGATGTGCGAGCCGTCGACGTCGGCGTCGGTCATGATGATGATCTTGTGATAGCGCAGCTTCTGCACGTTGAACTCGTCGCCGAAGCCGGTACCCAAGGCGGTGATCATGGTGCGAATTTCTTCGTTGGCCAACACCCTGTCGAGGCGTGCCTTCTCGACGTTGATAATTTTACCGCGCAGCGGCAGAATGGCTTGCGTGTTGGGATCGCGGCCGCCCTTGGCCGTGCCGCCCGCCGAGTCGCCCTCCACGAGGAAGAGCTCGCTTTCGGCGGGATTGCTATTTTTGCAGTCGACCAGTTTCCCGGGGAGGCCGGAGCCCTCGAGCGCGTTCTTGCGGCGCGAGAGATCGCGCGCCTTTTTGGCCGCGTCGCGCGCCCGCTGCGCCTGCATGCACTTTTCGATGATGATGCGTGCGTTTTTGGGGTTCTCTTCCAAAAAGAAATCGAGACGCTCGGAGACCAAGCCCGCTACGATGCTGCGAACTCGGGCGTTGCCCAGCTTGGTCTTGGTCTGTCCTTCGAACTGGGGATCCTGAAGCTTGACCGAGACCACCGCGGTCAGCCCTTCGACGATATCGTCGGTCGAGAGCGAGTTATCCGCCTCCTTGAGCATTCCGCGTTTGCGCGCATATCCGTTGATCGTCGTGGTTAACGCCTGGCGGAAGCCCTGGAGGTGCATGCCGCCCTCGATCGTGCCGATGTTGTTGGCGTACGAGAAGATCTGGTCGGCGTACGTGCCGGTATACTGCATGGCAACCTCGACGTCGACGCCGTCGCGTTCGGCATGCGTGGAGATGATCGGGTGCAGCGGATCTTTCTTCTCGTTAAGCCACTCCACGAACGAGACGATTCCGCCCTCGAACTTATAGTTTCGCTCGCGGACCGCTTCGCCGCGCTCGTCGCGCAGAGTGATCGAGAGACCGCGATTGAGGAACGCCAGCTCGCGAAGACGCTTCTGCAGTATGTCCCAGTGGAACTCGGTGACTTCGAACATCTCCGTATCCGGCTTGAACCACTGCAGCGTCCCGTTGCCGTCGGCTTTTCCGAGCTTCTTGAGCTTCTGCACGGTGAGGCCGCGCTCGAACTTCATCTCCCAGAGATGCCCGTCGCGTTTGACGTGCGTGACCATCCACTCGGAGAGCGCGTTGACGACGGAGATTCCGACGCCATGCAGTCCGCCGGAAACTTTGTAGCCTCCCTTGCCGAATTTGCCGCCGGCGTGCAGCATCGTCATGACGACTTCTACTGCGGGCAGCTTTTCCTCGGCGTGCACGTCGATCGGAATACCGCGCCCGTCATCTTCGACCGAACACGAGCCGTCGGCGTGAAGCACGACGCGAACGTTATGCGCGTAACCCGCCAGCGCTTCGTCGACGGCGTTATCAACGGCCTCGTACACGAGCTGGTGCAAACCGCGCTCGGCAGTATTTCCGATGTACATGCCCGGGCGCTTGCGCACCGCCTCGAGGCCGCGTAAAACTTCAATTTGCTCGCCAGTATAGTTTGTGGACATTTATCCTTTCGTCGTTCCGTACAAGAGCTCAGCAAGCTCGTCGCCCAACACGTTGCGGACCGTTGCCGGCATGATCTCTTCGGGCGATAGCTCGCTCTTGAGCAGGACGTACGAGCTCGCGATCGAGCGTTCGCGTCCGTCGCGCGAGAGACGCCCCGCAGCCCGGGCTTGCGCGAGCGTCGCCCACCAGCGCGTAAGCAGCCGGTTTCGCACGCGTTCGTACTCCCTTTTCTTTAACCCATCGATGAGTGCCGCCGTTCCAGCGAAGCCGAGCCACGGCGCCTCGGAAACCAGCCGCGCCACGGTCGCCGAGCGCTCGTCCTCCAGCGCCGCCTTACAGGACGCGCACGCGGGCTCCGAGCGCGGACTTATGAGCGCCGCGCAGACGGAACACTCTTTCCACCCGGCCTGACGCTTGGCCCGCCCTTGACGCTCGACGGCCTCTCGGAAGCGTTCGAGAGCCTCGCCCGGGCTGGATGCCTCGAGGTGCGTCGGCTGGCCGGAGGAGGCCGCGGGAGGCTTGGGCGGCGCGGCGATCCGGCCGCGCGTAGGTTGAGGTCCGACGCGGAAACGCAGCCGTTCGATCCCGGCACCGGGTGCGCGAACGGCGACGAGATGCAAAATCTCGTCAACCAGAAAGCTCAGCTGGTGACTCCAGGCGCTGGAGCGCGCGACTACGAGCAGCGTTTTGTCGGCGATGCGCGCCGGATAGGAGTTCTGCGCGATACCCGGCCCGACGATCTCGCCCCAGGCGGCCTCGAGCATGGCCAACGGGCCGTCGCCGCGCGCGTCGGGCGCCCACTGCGCGATGGCGCGCGAGAGCTTCAGCAAAGTGCACCGGCATAGACGACGGCATCGCGCACCCGCGCTAGCCGCACTCCCGCCGGGAGCCCCGACGGAGCGTGCGTCGCCGTAACGAAGGCTTGTTCGTAGCCGGAGATCTCGTCAAGAAACGCGCTGCCGCGCTCTTCGTCGAGCTCCGAGAGCACGTCGTCGAGCAGCAAGAGCGGCGCCTCGCCGGCGCGTTCCTTCATCACGTGATATTCGGCAATCTTGAGGGCCAGTACCGCCGTTCGCTGCTGTCCCTGCGATCCGTACGCGCCCAACGCGATGCCGTTGACGCTCAGCGCCAGATCGTCGCGATGCGGCCCGGCCACCGCGCTTTTCCGCAGGCGCTCGGCCTCGGCGACGCCACGTAGGCGTAGCGCGAATGCCGCCTCGATTGCCTCGGCCGACGATTCCTCTGAGACGATCTCGGGGTCGTAAGCGACGTCGAGCCGTTCGGCCGGCGCAAAGCGCGCGTGTGCTCGTGCCGCGCGTTCTGCCAACTCGGCGACGAATTGCCTACGCGACACGATGATGCGCGTGCCGGCATCGATCAGCGTCGCATCGTAGACCTCGAGAAGCTCGGCGTCGGGCGTTACTGCGCCGCGCAAAAGCGCGTTCTTTTGCTGGAGGGCCTTTCGGTAACGCGCGAGTTCGTGGTAATAACCGGGCTCGCTTTGCGAAAGCGCGCCGTTGAGAAAAACTCGCCGCGTCCCGGGCGGTCCGCCCGCGAGCTGCAGATCGATGGGGACGAACGGTACGACGCGTATCCGCCCGAGATAACTCGCATAACGCACCGCGCTACCGTTCACCGTGTACGTTTTATGCGTGCCGCGCCCGCCGCGCTCGATCGTGCAAGTGAGATCGACGCCGCCGGCGCGCATTGCCGCTTCACCGTAGAGAACGGCGCGCGTGAGACCTTGACGTATTGCGTCGGCATCGCGCGACGTGCGGAACGACTTGCCGGTTCCCAGCATCGCGATCCCTTCGAGGAGGTTGCTCTTGCCCTGTGCGTTATCGCCGATGAACACGTTCAGTCCGGGCGCGGGCTCGATCTCCAGTTCGGCGTAGTTGCGGAAATCCGAGAGCGTCAGGCCCCGGAGGAACACATCATTGCCGCAACGGCATGAGGACGTAGAGCTGCTGTCCGCTCTCGAGCGGCTCGAGCGGTCGAATCGCCGCCGGCGACAGCGGCCCTAGAAACTCAATCACCGCTCTCTCCGCCTTGATGTGGTTGAGTATCTCCACCAGGTAGCGCGCGTTGAACGCAATCGTGAGATCTTCGCCGGTCTGCTCGACTTCGAGCTCCTCGTATGCGTTTCCGGAAACATCGGAGCTGGCCGTAACGATCAGCGTTTGATTGGCAATGGCTAGTTTCACCATGCTGGCGCGATCGCCGGCAACCAGCTCCGCGCGGCGCAGGCTCCCGACCAGCTGCTGCGTGCTCACGGTCACGGAACGATCGAACTTCGCCGGGATCACCTGCTGGTAGTTCGGATACTGTCCGTCGACCAGACGCACGGTGATCGAAATCCCGCCGCTTGTCATCTGCAGCTGATTGCTCTGCGCACCGAGCGCCGCCAATGCAATCGGCTCGCCGCCGCCTAGATTACGCGCCGCTTCGGCTAGAGCTCGCGAGGGCACGATGAACTTTTCACTCTCGCCTATCCCTTCGTCGAGGGTGGTAGCGAACTTGGCCAGCCGGTAGCCATCGGTCGCGACCATCGTTATCGACTCGCCCTCGACCTCGAGCAGCGTGCCCATGAGGACCGCGCCGCGCGCTTCTTCGCTCGAAGCGGCAAAGATCGTCGCATCGATCCCGTCGCGGAAGCGCTTACCCGCGATGGTGAAATGCGACCCGCGCGCGGCGGCCGGAAGCGGCGGATACTCTTCGGCCGGCAGCGCGTGAAAATCATAGTTGCTGCGCTCGCACTTTACGCTCGCGCGCGTCGCCGTTCCGGTCAGCTCGAGCGTACCGGGACCGAGATTCCCGAGGTAGCTCGCAAAGAGTTTCGCCGGCACCGTGACCGAGCCGCCTTCGGCGATCTCGGCCGGGAATGCATGTTCGAGCGTCAGCTCCAGGTCGGTGGCACGAACGGCGATCTTATCGCCGTCGCCCTGAAGCAGGACGTTGGAGAGAACCGGCACGGTCGTGTGCGCGTTGACGACTTTGCTGGCGGCGCCAACGGCAGCCGCGATGTCCTTCGTGCTACAGGTGAATCTCATCGATTCCACCGTTGGTCGCGGCCCGTCGTTTTCCTAGGAGAATCACTAAGAAGCCGTAGCAGCAGTAGAGCGGTGGAATCTGGGGAGAAGTCGGTATTGCTCAAGACCGGCGCGGGTTTTCGCGCGGGATAACCTTGTGGACGAAATATTATAGCCATGCACTTGTCCACGCCGAGCCTCGCGAAGCCGGACTATCCTCAGGGATTCTGGCACATGGCGATAAGTTGGCGAATCTTATTACGATACGCCTCATCGCGCTGCATCTGGTCTTTAATTTTGTCGCGCGCGTACATTACCGTGGTGTGATCCTTCTTTCCGAACTCGCGCGCGATCTGCGGCAGCGAGTAGTTGGTGAGCTCGGTGGCGATGTACATGGCGATCTGTCGCGGGGCGGCCAGCCGCTGGTCGCGGCGCCCGTTGTCCATCTCCTTGACGGTCAATCCGTGCGCGCCGGAGACGGTCTCCTTAATCTTGCCGATGGTGATGCGGTAGATCGGCGCTTGAGCGACGGCGCTTTTGAGGACGTCGGCGGCGAGGTCGGTGGTTATCGGCGCCTTCGTCAGCGAGGCGTAGGCGATCACGCGAATCAGCGCACCTTCGAGCTCGCGGATATTTGACGGGATGACTTTGGCGATGAACGACGTTACCTCATCGGGCACCGGAATATTCTCGCTGCCGGCTTTTTTCCGCAGGATGGCTTCGCGTGTCTCGAGATCGGGCGCTTGGATATCGGTGAGCAGTCCCCACTCGAATCGCGAACGCAAACGCGCTTCCAGCGTCTGGATCTCCTTCGGCGGCCGGTCGGAAGAGATGATGAGCTGGCGACCCGATTCGTGCAATGCGTTAAAAGTGTGAAAGAACTCTTCTTGCGTCGTTTCTTTGCCGGCGAGGAACTGAATGTCGTCGATCAGCAGCACGTCGACTTGACGATAGCGATTGCGAAATTCCGGCGTGCGATTGTTCTGCAGCGCGATGATGAACTCGTTGGTAAACTTCTCGCACGTCACGTAGACGACGTTGGAAGCCAGGTTATCTTGAACGACGCGATGGCCGATCGCGTGCATGAGGTGAGTCTTTCCTAGACCAACGCCGCCATAGAGAAAGAGCGGATTGTAGGCGTGCGCCGGGGCACCGGCGACGGCTTGCGCGGCGGCGTGCGCGAACCGGTTAGAGTTGCCCACCACAAACTCTTCAAAAGTATAACGTGCGTTAAGGTTGGCGATACGGAACTCTTCAAGCGGTCGCGACGCGACGGCCGCGCCGCCGCTGCGGCCGGCTTCTGTCGGCTCGGCTACCGAGAGCCGCAACTCGACGGGCGTTCCGAAAAGCTCGCTCAAAACACCAATCATCTGGCCGCGGAGCTTGCTTCCTACCCAGTCTTGCGCGAACTTGCTATGCACCGCAAGGTGCAGTTCGTTGCCGTGAAACGAAATAAATCGGATCGGCTTAATCCACATCTCGAAAACAGGTTTGGAGAAAGTACGCTCCAGGGTGTCGAGTGCGGTTTGCCAGAGCTCGTTGGAGATGTCGGAGTTGATCGCAAGCGCCATACTCTGCGTCCTTGTTTACCAGTTGTCTAGAAATAGCACGCAGCCGGCTCCCGTGCACCGGAAACCAACTACATCACCCCCGTGAGGGCGCAACCACTTGGCTTAATCAAGCCTTGCTCCTGCGGAATCTATGCACGACTTTATACACTTATCCACAGGTCGCTCGGAACGAGTTTTCGCGGGTTTTTCCGGTTTATGAACGGCCTTTGGACGATTTGTCTCCGAGCTCGGCCCGTGCAGTAAAATAAGGGCCAAAGGCTCGCGGAAGGGGCCTCGGAGGCAGGGTTCTCCACAAGCCTGTCCACAGGTGTGGAAGAAAGCGCAGTGGTCCCTTTCAAATTCGGTGGCCAAGGGCGCTTGGTATTTTTAGCACTGCGGTAACCGAAACACCAAAGGCTCGCGCTCCGTATGGTGGGCAGCTTGAAAGGGGGCGCTTGATGAGCTTGCCGACCGCCATAGTCCTGGCAACGGGTATGATCTGCGGCACCGTTCTGCTGGTCGTTTTCGTCTCGCTCTTTTGGGCAACGCGCCACCAT
>DATAPM010000012.1:0-5721 GCA_036265225.1 Vulcanimicrobiaceae bacterium | reverse complement strand
GTGGTCATCTCGCACGACCTTCAGTCGATCTTTGGGATGGCCGATTACGTCGCGATGCTCTTCGAGGGCGCGATCATCGCGTACGATACCGCCGCGGCTATCCGCGACTCGCGAAACCCCATCGTTCAACAGTTCTTGGCCGGTTCCGAGGTAGGGCCAATTCCCATATGATGCGCCGCGAGGCTCCTCTGCCCCCGAGGAATAATACAAGCCTGGTATGACTAGGCAAGCCCAAGTAGGCGCTTTCGCCATCGTCGCGATGCTATTGCTCTTCGGCATCTTTTACATCGTTACGAACTTCGGCACGCGCCACACCGGCTATCGCATCGGCGTGCACTTCCAATCGGCTGCCGGCGTAACGCCCGGCGCGCAGGTCTACTTCAGCGGCGTAGACTGCGGCTCGGTCGATTCGATCGAGCTCCTCCCCGACAACACCGTCGACGTCATCCTCGCGATCAACCGCGACATCAACATCCCGGCCGAGTCGCGCTTCTTGATTCAGGCGCCCCTTACGGGCTCGCCGTCGGTCATCATCGTTCCGCCGCGGGCTAAACCGCCGATCGCGCTCTTGCCTCGTCAGGTGTTGCCGATCGAAGAACAGCCGCGCGGCTACAACACCGCGACGATCGCCGATTTACTCCAGCAGGGGCAAGGCGAGCTCAAGCGCTTCGATAGCGTCATGAGTCTGCTCGAGGCGCGCACGCCGAAACTGCTCAACACGCTGCAGACGACGCTCGACAACGCGAACTCGCTGACGCTTGCGACCAAGGCTTCGCTCCAGCGCCTCTCCGGCGAGCTGCTGGCGATGGGCAGCAGCCTGCAGACCAGCCTCTCGGCGGCGGGCAACAACGTGGTCGAGCTTTCGGCGACGCTCAACACATCGGCGGCGACCGACTCGAAGAAGGTCGGTGCGCTGCTCGATAAGTTTCAAGCGACCGCCGATTCGCTCAACAAGTCGATGATGGCACTCCAGGAGCTCGCCACCGATCCGCAGCTCAAGGCGAACGTGCTCGCCACTACCCAGAGCATCGCCGAAACGACCGCGACACTGGCGGCGCTTACCAAAGACTTACGCACGGTTACCGGCGATCCGCAGACGCAAGCGCAGATTCGCAATACCATCGCTAATCTCGACGCCGTGATGCAGAAGGCGAACTCGCTGCTGGGCCAGCTTGGCGGAACCAGCACCGTGACCGGCGTTGACGCCAACGCCTCGCCGAACCCCTTAATGCCTTACGCCACGCCATATCCGCTCGGCCCGCAGCCGTCCAGCTCGCCGGCGGCGCACGCCGGCGTGTCGCCGGAGATGCGCGCCAACGTGCAGGGTAAGCTCGCCTCGCTGGCGCGTAACCTGATCGCCATCCAGGTGCGTCTGAGCGGGCTCTCGCCGCAGCACAATGCGGGGCTCAATCCCGTACTGACCAGCAGTCAGGGGCCGCTGGGTGACATCAATCTCATCGCCCTGCCGCACTCGAACACCAACTTGATGTTCGGCGCCAACGCTATCGGGAATAACACCACCTGGAACGCTTTGCTGCAGCAGCGTAAAGGCGACTTCCAGATCGGCGCCGGCGTACTCTACTCGCAGATCGGCGTTCGCGGCGCCTACGACCCGGCCCACGGCTTCGGCCTGGAGACGCGCATCTACGACCTCACCTATCCGATGATCGATCTCTACGGCAACTTCAAAATCGCGCCCGGCGCCCAGCTCTTTTTCGGCCAGCGCGACATGACCCACGCCTCGCGGCGCAACACCTTCGGCCTGCAGTTTCAGTTCTAGTGGAGCGGCTGCGCGTCGGCATCATCGGAGCCGGAGCGATGGGCACGCTCTTCGGTTTCAGATTGGCCGCGCACGGCGACGTAACGATGCTCGACGACAACCCCGCCGTTGCCGACGCCGTCGAACGCAACGGACTGCGCGTTAACGACGAGCCGGCCCGGCGCGTCGTCGTGGCCCGCGCGGCGCGCGACCTCTTTGGATCGCAGATGCTCTTTCTCTTCGTCAAGGCGGTCGACACGCTGCGAGCGTTGCGGGCTTTCGCCGGAGAGCTCAACCCGGCCGCACCGATCGTCTCGTTGCAAAACGGCGTCGGGAACGAGGATGCCATCAAGACGGCGCTCGGCGGCGCTGTGCCGGTAATCTTAGGCATTACGACGGAGTCTTCGCAGACCGTCGGTTTCGGACACGTCCGAAGCTCGCAAGAAGGCAATACGATCATCGGCTCGACGACTGCCTCTTCGACCACCGCACGCACCGTCGCCGATCTCTTGACGCGCAGCGAACTGCGCGCCTCGGTCGTCTACGACATCCGCCCGCACCTCTGGGGTAAGCTCGTGGTCAACGCCTCGGTCAACGCGCTCTCGGCGCTACTCGATTGCAACGCCGGGGAGATTCTGCGTGATCCCAATGCCGCGCGACTCGCTGAAGCCCTGGCCGAGGAGACGGCCGGCGTCGCCGCCGCACTCAAGATCAATCTTCCCTTCGTCAATCCTTGGCGCTACGTCACGGAAGTGGTCGCGCTCGGGGCCGATGCCAAGAGCTCGATGGCCTACGATTTGGAGTCGGGACACCCCAGCGAGATCGACCACATCAACGGCGCCGTCGTCGCCTTTGGCCGGCGTACGGCAACGCCGACGCCCTACAACGAAACGGTGCTGCGTTTGGTCAAAGCCCGCGAGTCGCTGCTGGAGCGGTTACGGCTGAGGCTGTAGCTTCAGCAGGCGAACCGCTCCCGACGTCGTCTCGACGTCGATTCCGTGCCCGCCGCCGCCGTCGACGTTTCCGTCGATCGTCTCGGCGCTGCCGCTCGACGTGCCGCGCAATCCGAAATCGGTGAAGAGCGTGCCCGAGCCGGTATGAAGGTGCACGGCGAACGAAGCCTTTGCGCTGATCCAGACTTCGACGTCGCCTCCGCCGCTGGTGAAGCGCAGCGTGCCAGGCCAATCGGTCGCTCCCATCGTCACCGATAGATTGCCGTGTTTCACCGTACCTTGCGCGTAACCCGGAAGCATGACCTTGACGTTACCTTCACCGGCACTAACGCGCGCGTTGCCGCTAATATCGGTCACGTTCACGTCACCGCGTTGCGACTGCACCGCGAGATCCGAATCTTTGGGTACGCGAACCAGCAACGAGACGAGCTTCCCGCGCGAAACGATCGTTAGGCCGCTTGCATCCGGATGAACCTTCGGAGCGGGCGGCGGCGAACCGCGCGGTGCGGTCGCCTCGATGGTGAAGAGATTATGCGGCTGTCCCGCGACTGGCGGATAGGCGTTGACCGTGGCGTCCTCGACCTTCACCGTCATCGTTTTACCGGGTGCCATGGTACCGACGGTCGACACGTACGGCGCAGGGGCGCTGCAAGCGGGCGGAAGCGCCAGAAGAAGAAGAGCGGTAAACTTCACGAAACTTGATCTTCGATGGTTTACCGGCGCTTCTTGCACGTTTCGACCCTGCTCTTCGCCGCAGCGCTCTGTGCCTGCGGCGGCACCAACGTGCCGTCTGCAACCGGAGAACCGCTCGCACCGGGCGCAAAACCCGCGCGCTGGATTCCCAGCGCCGGCGAATCGTATCAGATTCAATACGACGGCAAACTCGACCTCAGCGTCGATGCCGATATCTACGATCTCGATGTATTCGACACGCCATCGTCGGTCGTCGCGCAGCTGCATACGATGAACCGCCGCGTGATGTGTTACGTCGACGTCGGCACGTGGGAGAAATGGCGCCCCGACGCCGGAAAGTTCCCAAAGAGCGTGCTCGGCAATACCGACGGTCACTGGAAGGGCGAACGTTGGCTCGACGTTCGGCAGACCGCGATTCTGCAGCCGATCATGGCGCGCCGCCTGCAGCTTTGCAAAAGCAAGGGCTTCAACGGCGTGGACCCCGACAATCTCGACGGCTTCGAGAACAAGACGGGCTTCCCGATAACCTATGCCGAGCAGCTGTCGTACGATGCGTGGGTCGCTAAGGCAGCGCACGCGCGCGGTCTCACCGCGGATCAAAAGGGCGACAACGATCAAGTCAAAGACTTAGTGAAAGTCTACGACTTCGCCGTCGTCGAGCAGTGTTACGCGCAGGGATGGTGCAAGCAGTTTGCGGTCTATACGCAGCTGAACCGGCTCGTCGTCGACGTCGAGTACGGGCTCTCGCAAAACCGCTTTCAGACCAAGGCATGCCCCGATACCGCCCGTTACAACGAGACGGCCATTCTCAAGAAGCTGCAGCTTACCGCGTGGCTGGTAACTTGCTCTAATCGTTGACCCTAGTTAATTCTTTCGCATAGCTCTCACCACTTGCTCATCCGAAGGGCGGGCGGCACCCGGAGCAAACGATGATTGAGAGCATTTTTTCACGAAAGTCCTCTTCGGAGATCTCAACACGGAGAGGAGCATCCAGTTGAAATATTCTGGCTTTATTGCATTGCTGTGCGTAGCCACCATTGGGCTTAGTGCCTGTAATGGCGGCGGCGCTTCGTCTTCGATTCCGGGCACCGGCGGCTTCGCGGCGTTTTCGCCGAAGCTCCGCCAGGCTTCCGGCAGCACGCCGATTTCGCATATTATTCTGATCGTGCAAGAAAACCGTACGCTCAACAACCTCTTTGCGACGTTCCCGGGCGCAAACGGAACCACCGTCGGAAAGCGCCGCGTCGGCAAGAAGAAGAGGACCCAGAACGTCGATCTTACCGAGGTCGGCCTCTTCCTCAAGAAAGACCTCAATCACACCTACTCGGGCTTCCTGACGGCCTACGACGGCGGCAGAATGGACGGCTTCAACGAGGTCAAGTACAGCGTCGGCAACAAGGCGGAAGGGACGTCGCCATACGTCTACGTTAATCCAAGCCAAATCGTCCCGTACTGGACGATGGCGCAACAATACGCGCTGGCGGCCGCGATGTTCACGACGCAAGGCAGCGCGAGCTTTTCCGCGCACCAGGATCTGATTCGCGGCGGTACGTTCGTCGATTCGTCGCACAGTTTGATCGACAATCCAAAGTACGGCAACAAGGCCTGGGGCTGCGATTCTTCCTCGGACACCGTGACGTCGCTGATTACGACCGGCTTGCAGCTGCAGAAGAACGCCGGGCCGTTCCCGTGCACCGACCAGTTCCCCGCCTCGGGCAGCGGCTATGCCACCTTACGGGACCTCCTCGACGCGCAGTCCGTCTCGTGGAAGTACTACACGCCCGCAATCGGCGAGTCGGGAGCGATTTGGAGCGCCTTCGACGTCATCGCACCCGTCCGCAACGGACCGGAGTGGAACACCAACGTCTCGTCGCCGGAGACCAACATCTTGGGCGACATCTCTAACGGAACGCTTCCCGCGGTTTCTTGGGTGGTTCCCGACGGGCAGAACTCCGATCATCCGAGCAACGGCTCGGACACCGGACCATCGTGGGTCACCGCGCTCGTCAACTCCATCGGCGAGAGCCAGTACTGGAACGACTCGGCCATCGTCATCGTGTGGGACGACTGGGGCGGCTTCTACGATCCCGTCGCGCCTCCGTTGCCGCGTGACAACCAAGGCGGCCCGGGCCTGCGGGTCCCGCTACTCATGATCTCACCCTATACGCGTGAAGCGGTGCCCAGCCAGCCGGGCTATATTTCGAACACGTTCTACGAGTTCGGGAGCGTCGTTCGGTTTATCGAGGACACGTTCAATCTCGGACGCCTCGGCACGACCGATACGACCAGCAATAGCATCGACGACATGCTCGATTT
>DATAPM010000011.1:0-2165 GCA_036265225.1 Vulcanimicrobiaceae bacterium | reverse complement strand
ACGAAACACGCGAAAAAAGAAGAACACGTTAACGTCGGAAGCACGCACGTCTACGATAGCCACAACGGCAAGACGGAAACGACGGTAATCGATACCAACGGCGCCGTTCCGATGATTTATTACATGGCGCTGGCCGACGTGGTCGCCCTCATCGTGGCGACCATTCTTGCCGCGCCGTTCGCGCGCGAGATCGACGGCCACCTGGAAATCGCGCTGATGAAGCCCGTTTCGCGGGAGCGTTATGCCATGGGCACGATCGTCGCCGACGTCGTGGGAATACTCGCAACGTCGGTATTGACGATCGTTGCTTTCTACTTATGTCAGCTGCTCTTCGAGTCGCCCCGTCTCGATTTCAGCGGCATTAACGCACAGGCGATCGCGATGGGCGTTGCCTGTCCGCTCGCCTGGTATGCGATGCTCTGCGGAGCAACCACCTGGCTCAACCGCGCCTACGGAGCCGTGCTCGGCTTCGCCTGGCCCGTAACGATTCTCATCGGCGTACTCACGCGAATCGATCCGGGCAACGTCGTAGCGCTCTTCATTCACGACGTGGCCTGGGTACTCTCGCGCGTCATTCCTCTAAGCTACGTCTGGTTCGCTTCGCCCGACCAAACGGGCATCTCAGACTACACCGCCCCGAACTTCGGACCGCGTTTTGCGGTCGTGACGCTCTTCTTCGTTGTTTACGCCGCGATTGCAATCTGGCAGTGGCGGCGGGTGGAGGCTTGATCGTGGAAATCCTCGGAACTAGTTTTACGATCTCTCTAGGGAGCTGGCGGTTCCGGCTAGCCCTTGCAATCGAGGACACCGAGGACGTGCCCAAGCAAAAGGTGCGTCCGCCCCACCGGTTGCGCGTCGTTCCCGAAGACGAGTACGTACGCTGAGCAGCCGGTTACAATACGAAGCCGGTGCGAATTGCCGGACGCTCGTACTTGAAACCGCTGCTGCCGACGCTATACACAAAGATGTTTGGAATCAGCGGATCGCCGCTGACGTTGAAGGAGAACTGGCCAACCAGCGTGGTGAACGTCCCGCCCTGCTGCAATGTGTGCAGCAGGGTCGTCCGAGTGGTGGCGTTCGCGCGTTGCGAGGCGTTAATGATGACCTGGGCCGCAGCGTAAGCGTAGGCGGAAAAGATCGTGACCTGCGTAACCTCGCGTTCGAAATCGGTAATAAGTCCGACTGCACTGGGAACGCGGTCGAGCGGCGGCATCGGGGTCGCGACCAGCATGCCGGAAAGAACGTTGCCGTAATCGGTGATTGTTTGGCTGTTGTAAAAGCCGTCGGCTGCGCCGAAATCTCCACGATAGCCGGCTAAACGTAAAGCCTGCGCGACGGGCCCTAGCTGCGCCGTCTTACCACTGAGAAAAATATAACCGGGGTTGCGGTCGAGAATCGTGTGCGCCGCCGCTGCCGGGTCAATTTCATTCTGCGGGAAGAGCAGGACGTCGGATGGATGGCGGTCGTTGCGCGCCTGTTGCACGAAGCCGCTGGCGACGTCGTACCCGTAGTCGCCGTCGCACGCTACGGCTAGCGCAAAGACGCCCTTGTGGCCCTCCAGCGCGACGCCGGCAAAGAGGCGTCCCGAAGTGCTGTCCTTTGCCGGAAGGCGATAAACGTTGTGATAGCCGCGCTTGGTGACGGCGTCGGCCGTCACGGTCGGCGTGATCACCGCAAAACCGGTGTTGGCATAGCGCGATAGGGCGGCAACCGTCATCGGGCCGGTGAGATTGCCGACGATGCCGATCACCGTCGAGTCGGCGGCGGCGACGTTGGCGTTCGAAGCCGCGAGGCCCGGATCGTTGCGGTCGTCGAGTTCGCGGTATCCCCAAACGTGGGAGACCGACGGCGTGAAACGGTTCTGCTCGTCGACGGCGGCCTGCACCCCCTTGACGACTTCGCGACCGTACTTCTGCAGGTCGCCCGAAAGCGTAACGTTGACGGCGATGGTGAGCTGCGGTAAGAACTGCTGATTGGGAAAGCCCGGCTGCTGGGGAATTTGCGCGCGCGCCGGCACGACCATGCCGCCGGCGGCGGCCGCAGCGGTTGCGGAGATGAAGCGGCCCCGCTTCACCGGTACCCGCCGATCGTCGCGATCAAGAAGACCACCGAAAAGGCCATGTTGGAGATGAATACCCGTTCGTTGATGACGAAAAGATTGGCAT
>DATAPM010000010.1:0-2519 GCA_036265225.1 Vulcanimicrobiaceae bacterium | reverse complement strand
TATCATATCGCCGACATCGAAGGCAAAGACGTCGATCAGCCGCGCAACCTCGCTAAGACCGTCACCGTCGAGTAATGCTCCGCCGCGACGGTCGCCGGCCCGACGAGTTGCGGCCGGTGAGCATCGAGACCGGCGTCCTCAAATACGCCGAGGGCAGCGCGATGGTCTCTTTTGGGAACACCCGGGTGCTCTGCGCCGCATCGCTGGAAGAGCGCGTTCCCCCTTGGATGAAGGGACGTGGCCTGGGCTGGGTTACGGCCGAGTACGCGATGCTCCCTCGCGCCACGCAGGAGCGCACCCAGCGCGAGGCGGCGCGCGGACGCGTCGGCGGCCGTACGCACGAGATTCAGCGAATCATCGGGCGCGCGTTGCGTGCCGTAACCGACACCGCCAAGCTTGGCGAACGCACGATTTGGATTGATTGCGACGTTATTCAGGCCGACGGCGGGACGCGCACCGCCGCAGTCAGCGGGGCCTGCGTCGCGCTGGCACTGGCGCTGCGCCGCTTCTTCGATCCGGCCGACAAAGCGCGGTGGCCGCTCAATGCGTTGGTTGCCGCCGTCAGCGTCGGCATCGTCGCCGGAATGCCGCTGCTCGATCTCGCCTACGACGAGGATAGTCAGGCGCTCACGGATATGAACGTCTTTATGACCGATGCCGGGCGTTACGTGGAGATACAGGGCACGGCCGAAGCGGCGCCGTTCGACCGGCGCGAGCTCGACGCGTTACTGGCTCTAGCCGAGGGCGGAACACGCCGTCTCTTCGCTCTGCAGAATGCGGCGCTCGACGCGGCGCTGCCCGTGCATGCCGGTTGACGCCCGCCTGCTGGCCCTGGTCCAGCGCGTCGGCGCCTTTCACATCACCCAACGCGGCATGAAGCGCGCGCAGGCCGGCATCGAGGCGGCCATCGCGCAAGACGACGTCGATGAAACGCTCGGACGCTCCTACCTCGAGGAGGTGCGCCGCTATTTCAGCGGGTTTGATTCCGAAGCGCGTACCCATCTGCGCGACGTGGACCGCCGCCTCGAGCAGATCAATCAGGTTCACTTCAATCTCACCGCCGAGCGCGGCGTGGCCGTCAAACGTATCGAAGCCACCAGCACCGTTCTGACGGAGCTCGACGCCCTTGCGGAGCATTTCGCGTGAGATTCCTTGACCGCGCCGGACGCGCCACCATCGGATTTTTCGAATACGCCGGCGGCTTGACGATGCTTTCGGCCGAATCGGTCGGATTTGCCGTAACCTTGAAGATCCGGCTGGCCGAGACGATTTCGCAGTGCGCGCTGCTGGGCGTGCAGTCGCTCATCATCGTCGTTCTCACCTCGCTCTTCACCGGCATGGTGATCTCACTGGAATCGGCGCAGCAAGCCGTCTCGTACGGCTTCGGAAACTTCGTCGGCGGTGCGGTCGCCTACGCATCGGTGCGCGAACTTGGGCCGATGCTTACCGGCGTGGTCGTCGCCGGACGAGTCGGTGCCGCCATAGCGGCGGAGATCGGCTCGATGGTCGTGACCGAGCAGATCGAAGCGCTGCGATCGATGGGTTTGGAGCCCGCCCGCTTTTTGGTCGTCCCGCGTTTTGTCGCCCTGCTGGTCATGCTGCCGCTGCTCACCGTCTTCGCCGACGTCGTTTCGATTGCCGGCGGCGCCTGGATCGCGCAAACCTACGCGCACATCTCGTACGACTCGTACCTCGCATCGGTGCGGCAGACGATCGATTTTCCGGACGTTGTCAAAGGGTTGCTCAAGGCGATCGTCTTTGGAGCGATCATCGCGATCGTCGGCGCCTACCAAGGTCTCTCGACGCGCGGCGGCGCCGCCGGCGTCGGCAAGTCGACGACCGGCGCCGTCGTAATCTCGATCATCCTGATCTTCATGTCGAACTTTCTGCTCTCGCTGCTTCTGTTCGGCTGATGGTACACGGCAACGGAAAAGCGATTGCCCGCATCGAGAACGCGACGCTCGCGTTCGGCGATCGCGTCGTGCTCAAGAACTGCAGCCTCGACGTAAAGGAAGGCGCGATCACCTGCATCATCGGTCTCTCGGGTGCGGGAAAATCCACGATCTTGCGGCTGATCGACGGTTTGCTGCTTCCCCAAGAGGGGCACGTCTACGTGCGCGGTCAGGATATCTGCCACATGAGCGAAGACCAGCGCAACGTCGTCCGCCGCAAGATCAGCCTTTCGTTCCAGTTCTCGGCGCTGCTCGACAGTTTGACGGTCGGCGAGAACGTCGCGCTGCCGCTGCGCGAACATACCAGCCTTTCGGAAGCGGAGATCCGGCGCACCGTCATGGATTCGCTCGAAAGCGTGGGGCTCACGCAAGCGTACGACAATCTCCCCTCCGAGCTTTCGGGCGGCATGCTCAAGCGCGCCGGCTTTGCGCGCGCCATCGTGACGCGGCCCGAGCTCGTCCTGTACGACGAACCCACGACCGGTCTCGATCCGATCGTGACCAACCTCATCACCGATACGATCCTGCGGCTGCGAGAGAAACTGGGAGGCAGCGCGGTGGTCATCT
>DATAPM010000009.1:0-5933 GCA_036265225.1 Vulcanimicrobiaceae bacterium | reverse complement strand
GTCGAGTTCGCGCATGGCGGAACCAAGAGACTAGCCACCCTGAAGAATACTCAAGCGAGAAATCTCTTAGGCTGTTCGGTCGACCCAACCAGCGGAGATCTGGCCGTTACGGAACTGGGGCCCGCGAGTGGGGGCGCCGTCTGGGTTTACGCCAATGCCAAGGGTACGCCGAAGAAGTACGCGCCATCGTTTCTGAACTCGCCCTATTTCTTGTCGTACGATGGCGCGGGCAATCTGTTTGTCGACGGCCTCGACAACAACGGCGTTTTTGCGTTCGGCGAACTAGCCAGCGGAAGCAGCAGCGTCAAGAGCATCTCCGTACCGAACGTGACTTTTCCAGGCGGGGTCCAGTGGGACGGCGCGAACGTCGCGATCGGCGATCAGTTCTATCAGAACCATCATCAGTCGGCGATTTACCAAGTAACGGTTTCCGGTTCGACGGGCAGCGTCGTTGGCACCACACCGCTTACGGGGAGCTGCGACGTTCTGCAGTTTGGCCTGTCGGGGAGCTCCGTAATCGCGCCCGACGATTGCCTCAACAACGCCGGCTTTTATAGCTACCCCGCCGGAGGCCCACCGACTAACACGCTCACCGGATTTCAGTATCCCGTGGGCGCAGCTGTTAGCGTTGCGTCTCACCATTAATAGAAGACCCTGGTCGAATTCTTGTGCGCTATCTACTCGAGACTTCGGAATGAGCAGTCGTAGGTAATGCGGCTAGCAAATCGCTACGCATGGTACACTTGTGTGGCCGCAGCATTGGTCGCGGGCTGCGCGGGATCGCCAGGCCCGACGAGTGGGTTCATTGCGTTCCCGCCAAACATCGGCTCCGCCGCTCGCGCCGCCCAATCGATAGGCTCGAGTTCGTACAGCACGATCTACAACTTTACAGGTGGGGCAGACGGAGCTGGGCCTCGAGCGGAGCTGCTTGCCGCGGAAGGCCTACTCTTCGGAACGGCGCCTGCGGGCGGTAGGTCGGGTGACGGCACGGTTTTCGACGTGAGTCTCGCCGGAGTTGAACGTACCCTCCATACTTTCCACAAGCATCGAGGTGGGGGCAAGCCTCTCGCGGGGTTGATTGAAGTCAACAACGTTTTCTATGGCACGGCCAACGGTGGATCTTATGCCAACGGTGCCGTTTTTTCGATCACCAAGAACGGTCGAATCCGGATACTTCATCGCTTCACTGGCAAAACTGACGGCGAATTCCCCAACGGTAAACTCATAGAGTTCGACGGCGCGTTATACGGAGCGACGTTTTATGGAGGAGATAACGGCTTTGGAACGGTCTTTAAGATCGACCCGTCGAGCGGGTACCGGATTCTATATAGCTTCCGGGGTTTAAAGGAGGATGGTGGCCTCCCCGTGGGAAGTCTCGTCGACCTTAACGGCACCTTATACGGCGCAACGAGCTCATTCGGAACTTACGGCTCCGGCACGATCTTTTCGATAACGCCGTCAGGTGAAGAACACGTGATCTACAATTTCATGGGCCTGTATGGATCGCGTGTAGATGGCGAAGAGCCCGAAGCTGGTTTAGTGGCGGTTAACGGAACGCTTTACGGTACGACGTACGAGGGCGGATGGAATCGCGGGGGAATCATCTTCAGCGTCACGCCATCGGGGGAAGAGAAGTTATTGTTCAGCCTCGGGAACGATCAACCATGGTACTCCTCGGGCCTCCTGGCATACAATCGCGGTTGGCTTTACGGTACGGGTACGTTCGGTGGAGCACACGACGGTGGTGGCGTTTTCCGCTTTAACATTGCCTCGGGAAAAGAGCAGCTGCTACATAGCTTCGCACTCGACTCGACCGGTGAGGGTCGCTTTCCGAAGGCCGGCCTTACGGAATATAAAGGCAAATTTTTTGGAACGACCTCTGCTGGTGGGGTTTCAGACGACGGAACGGTATACGAGATAGCTCCGTGAGCGAAACACGGTTGTGCTGCCGGCTTTCTGCGCACCACCACAACCGGAAGTCGAGATAACGGTTCACTGCGCATGGGCCCAATCTGTCCCGCCAACCCGGGGATAAATCCGCGACGTAAGCCAAGCGCAGCCTCGCAGAAAGGAGCGTAAATATGAAGACCCTGATTCCAGGCCGCTGCCGCCCGTGCGTTTTATTGATCGTGACTTTGCTCGCGGGGTGTGGCCCCCAGCAGTTAGACGCTGGCGCGCCGGCCGGTTTTCGTCCAAGCACGATCACTCGTATCGCTGACGTCGCGCCGGACTTGCACGTTGGGAACTGGCGGGGAACGCTTACGCAAAGCGGGTGGGGAACCTATTCTCTGCTAGTCCACGTTCGCTCGAGTTCCGGAAGCCAGATTGCCGGCGTCACGCACATCCAACTCGGTTCGGAGTGGGCCGTCATGTCATTCACCGGTACGGCCGCAAACGGCACCGTGAGCTATCAAGAGACTGAAATCCTAAAACAGCACGGCGGAAACTGGTGCATAAAATCCGCGACATTGCATTATCGGCAGAAACGCGCGGTCCTCAAGGGCCCCTGGATGGCTCCAGGCTGCACTCCTGGGGAGATTCGGGTAAGACGTCAGAGCCGAAGGTGATCGAAATACGGGATGCCGCGGCCGGTGGACTACGAAATATGGCTTGCGAGCGCGCGAATTGAAACATAGAGAAGTACGGTGCCCACTGGCGAAGTATCGCGACATGGCGGCATTCAAGGGCGGATGCATTGCGGTAACGTTGCTTCTGACCGCATTGGCGATTAGCCCCGCACTAGCTCAGGAGTCGTCGGCAGTAGCCGAGCGGTGCGACCGGGCCTGGCTCGCATCGGACTGGTCGACGGTCGCGGCAGATTGCTCCAAGGTAGGGACGGAAGACGATACTATCGCCGCGTGGCACGCTCAAGAGTTTGTCGCGGGTGCAACCCCAAGTGCGACCAACGCGCAACAGCTCACCGATGTAGTGGGGCCGAACTACCTGGTTGCCGGTGAAGCGTGGACGCGAGTGGCGGTTAGTTACGGTCGCCTCAATCAACAGGATTCGTATGGAAAAGCCCGCACGAACGCGCTCTCGGATCTGTCGCAAGCGCGGCACTTCGGGTCGTCCGAAACGGCGCAAAAAGCTGCCGCGATTACCGATCTTATTTCGAGTGAAAGTTTCTTGACGGACGCTCCCAATTCGCCGTTACTCGCGCATCTCTGAAAGGACCTGGCGCTCCCGACCCGGTTGGCGCAGTCGTCCGGGTGGGCGCGGCTCAAACGCCTGGCATAGGCAATAATCGGATTCCCCGATGCAGCACTTCGCGGCTCTCGATTGCATAGCGTGTACTTGGAAAACGTGTTTACACGTGCACCAAAAGCTTCACGGCGCGATCGCGCGAGAGCCGGCCGGGAAGCTCTCCGTACACGTGCGCCATCGCGAAACCGGTAGACGCCAGGCAGGGTCTTTTTGGATAGAGCCGCGACCACTCGTCGAATGCATCTTCGGTTAAGACGAGCAAGAGAACCGTTCGTCTGCGCGCAGCTGGTGCGACCGCCGGGTGCTTTTCCCCGATTTCGGGGCACTAAACCGCCTCTTAACGGACTCTAAGGGGCGGTGCAAAGAGCGCCGGCGCAGCCGAAGGCGAATAGGTTGCATCGGTGCGAATCGTTCATCTCGTAACGCTACCGCTTTTGATCGCCTTCGTTGGGGTCTCCTCGGCGCATCCATTTGGAATCGTGGCAGGCCCCGATGGCGCGATATGGTTTACGGACGTTTCCGGGAGCATCGGCCGCGTCACAACGGCGGGAGCCATCGAGAGATACCGACTGCCCGGTAGAAGCCTTCCGCTTGGAATCGCGCGCGGTCCTGACGGCGCTCTCTGGTTTGCGCAAAGCGGAGACGCCACCATCGGGGGAATCACGACAGCCGGAACGATCCGGGAGTTTAAGTCGCCGGTGGCGCATCCGTCGGACATTACCACGGCTCACGATGGCACGCTGTGGGTCACGGGCGACCAGCGCGACAATGCCATCGGAGCGCTAACGATCCACGGCGTTGGTACGATCGTAGCGAGATTAGCCGCTCCGAGCTGGCCGCGGAACATCGTCACCGGTCCCGACGGAGCGCTCTGGTTCACCGAGTTTGCCGGAAACAAGATCGGTCGCATCACGGCGGGCGGAAAGCTGACCGAATACGTGGTCCCGGGGCGCGTTAGCGCTCCGATCGGCATAACGCTCGGCCCGGATAGCGCGCTCTGGTTTGCCAACTATTACGGGGCGAGCATTGGGCGAGTTACCACTCGCGGTGCGTTCACTTCATACGCTCGCGGCCTCACCCCCAGCAGCGCTCCTTCAGGCATCACAACCGGCCCGGATCGCGCCTTGTGGTTCACCGACGCGCTCGCAAATCGAGTTGGCCGTATCACCACCGGCGGCGCCATCGTTGAGGACTCGATTCCAACACGTGACAGCCGGCCTGCATCCATCACCACGGGCCCCGACGGCGCCTTGTGGTTTACGGAGTGGAAGAGCGCCAAGATCGGGCGCATTACGACCGCCGGGAAAATCACGGAGTACACTATTCGCCAGTGAGGATGTTGAAGCGAGTGATGCTCGCGCTGGTAATTTTGGCGCCGCGCCCGGTCGCCGCCGCATCGGCAAGTCCCAGCCCGCCTGCGGGCGCTGCGCTGCGCGCCTTTGGCGGGGGAGAGTCGTACGAACGTCTTTTCCAAGATAACGTGATGCCGGCCACGTGCGCGATTGTTTTGGAACGGGCGCGCTGCATGGATGACCTTCACGTCGTGGTCGCTTCCTCGGGGCCCAGGGAAGAGTACGCGACGATTGAAAAATGGTTTGCTACCGGCGACGTTGCGCTACGACTCCAGAACTGGGATGGAACGTACATACTGGAAACGACGTGGACGGCTGACCCTGCATATGCGTGGTGGTACACGGCGGGGATTGTCTCGATAGCTGCGAGTCTGCCGCAAAACGACGCGACTACCCCGTACCTGGCCCATTACCTTGGCGACTTGACCGATCACGCGGCGAGCGCTCCTGACGGCTACGGAGCGGCCATCGCTCCGAGTGGAGGAGCGTTTGAAAGGCTAAAGCCGCTGCAATCCATTTTGAACTCAGTGGTGCCGGTGAGCGCTTATCCCGTGATGCGTACCGGCGAGTCGCCCGCAAGCGACGCGCGACTTGGCCTTTATTACGCCACCCTCGAAGAGCTGGTCGACTCGCCATTGGCCCTCTCTCGTCCAGAGAGTCGCGCTTTTGCGATTGCCACTTTGAACGCTATCGCGAAGATTCATCAGTCGACGAGCGATGGCGTCTCGGTGGACAAGCTAATAGCGGCTTTCGAGTCGGAGATCCCGTCGGAACCGGCCGCCTATCGTGTGGTTTTTGGGCAGCTTGCGGCGCTGGGTCCACGCTCGAGTTGGCCGGTCAGTCGTCGCGAAGCGTTCTTTATCGGGGCGGTTGCGGCTCAGGTCGCATACAATGCTGCGGCCACAAAAGATGCGCAAAGCGATGACTCCTTCCGCGGCGCGCTCGCGAAGTTTGCCGTCTATCCCGGCATCTCGGACGCAGCCCGTAGCGACGTTTCCGTCTTGCTGCAAGTTCCGAGCATTTCTAAAGGCGGCAAATGGGAGGACATCAATGCCGCCGGCACGCGGGCGACGTTGGCCATCGCCGCCGAACCATGACTGACGCAGTCGTGTCGAAAAAGGGCAGCATCATCGGGGTATCGGATCACGGCGGCTGGGCGGTGCTGGTGACGGCGACTCGCGATGGGACGCTCCTCGACCGGCGCCGCGTAGAACTAGTGGACGACGATCTGCCCGCGATTCCCCATCACCACGAAGCCCAGATGCTCCCGCCGGACGAGGGCGTCGCCTTGGTCGAACGCGTACGCGCCTCGGCGGAGCGTCACGCGGAAGCTGCGCTCGACGCCGTCGCGACGGCCGTGCCGCATGTCCGCGGTAT
>DATAPM010000008.1:0-5840 GCA_036265225.1 Vulcanimicrobiaceae bacterium | reverse complement strand
TAAACGTCTCCGGGGAACCGAGCGATGCCGTCGAAGCGTTATAGCCTCGACAGGCAGCTCGGAGGCGGTATTCATGAATCGAGGTCTTATCGGCACGCTTACCTTAAGCGCTGCCTTTGCGTTGCCCGCGGGTTGCGGTGGATCGCAGGCGCCGATCGGCGCGCCGGGGTCGGCGCAGCAAAGCCTCGCGACCGGGCGCGGCAAGTCGTGGATGCTGCCGGAAGCAAATAAAAGCGACTTACTTTACGTCTCGAGCAGCGATGGTAACGTTTACACCTACACCTATCCTAAGGGTCGCCTCGTCGCAACGTTGAGTGGGTTCACAAAGCCCCTTGGGGAATGCGTCGACGCAGCCGGGGACGTTTTTATAACGGCATATTCTAGCCCCTCGTCGACGAGGAGTTCAATCTACGAATATGCTCACGGTGGAAGCAGTCCAATCACTACCCTGGGCGATCCTGGGCACGCGTTTGGCTGTTCAGTCGATCCCACCACCGGTAATCTGGCCGTCGCAAACCCGTACGATACTTCGAACCCGTACAACATCGCTTACGGCTCAGTGGCGATCTATCAAGGTGCGTCAGGCAGTCCGACAATGTATTACCCCTCAAGGTTTGGCATTGTGATGTGCGGCTACGATAATAAGGGAAGCCTCTACCTTACCGTCTATGGATCGCAACCTGGCGTGGCGCAACTCGCGCGCCTTGCCAAGGGTAGTTCAGCCTTCAAGCTGCTCAGCATCAATGCGACAATCTATGGTAACGGCTACTTCCCGCCCGGCGTCCAATGGGACGGTAAACAGATGACGGTTTCATCCAACAAGGATGATGGGAACCCGGTCTTTCTTTATCAGTTGAGCATTTCGCGGAACAAAGCGACGGTTGTGGGAACTACGACGCTTCAAAGCGAGAAGAATCACCATGAGGGGCAGCTTTGGATCGATGGCAGTAGCGTCGTTGGAATCTTTTCTAACAAAGGTAAGGGTGGCGTGGCGTCCTGGGATTATCCCGAGGGAGGCAACCCAACGCTTCAGATAAACCACATCGTAAACCGCGCCCAATACTCTCTTTTTGGAATCACGGTCTCCGACGGTGCGCCGCGCTAATTACAAAGGAATGCGCCCCGAGCCGCTGAGAGCAACGATGGGTCTAAGCTGGCTTCGCTGGGCTGCATTTGCTCCGATCGCTCTTGCGCTTCACCAATCGGCTTTCTACGTGTACCGGCCCGTCGGGGCATTCCTTGGTGGATATTTCCCCGCTTGGACCTACATGCTTGCGGCGCTACTCTTCATGTTTGTCGCGACGTTCCTTGGCGTTACCGTCGCGATCGCAATCGTCCCGAGCCGCCAGAAATCGCTTGGCATCATCGTCGGAGTGGGATTTATTGTTCTAGACTACTTTTCGCTCAAAGCACCTGCGTCCACGTCATACATGGTCGCATGGGTACTATTCGCTATTTTAGGCGCCGCCATCGCGTATTTCGTCGTGATAGGGGTCTTGGACGCTATTTCGAGCGAATCCTCAAACGCAGTGCCGTAAGCCGTAAGAGTACAGGCTCAGTGCCGAAACCATTGGACCCACACGACCCAGGCGGTCGCCGCCAGGATGAGCAGCCAGCCGATCGCGGGGTGCGGAAAACGCCCACGGCCACGCTCTGCCAAAACGGCTTGTCCATCCGCCGCCCAAACGCGTAGTACGCCCAAATCGCAAAGGGTCCGAAATACAGCGCGGTAATCGGCCAGACCAGATTCATGATCCACATCTGCTGCGGATGCCGGACCACGGCGGCAGTCAAGTACAAGGCGCATGCGAGCCCGAGTATGACTGCCGCCGCAGAGAGCTGTTCGAGCACTAGAGCTTGGTGATCAGGATACCCGTGGGAAGGATTATTTGGTTCGTGAGCGTGGCATACGGCATATACTGCCCAGGCTTGAACGCGTAGACCGAACTGCTATCGACGTCGGAAAAGACGACCTCACCTTTGGGTTTGCCGGTATTCTGGAAACTGATGGCATACGGATCTCCGTTATCCGTAATGGTTTGTTTAGGCATCGTCGAGCCCGCCGCATACACGTTGACCTTATGGCCGTTCTCGTCGGTTACCCAAAGGTCGCCGTTCTTCTTATCGACGGCAACGCCCGCCGGCGCGACCAAACCCGAAAGATTGAGCGGCGTCACGCTGGAGCCGCCGGCCGGCAACTCAAAAACCTGCACCGCGCCAAAGTCGGCAATAAATACGTTGCCCTGCTTATCCACCGCCATGCCGAACGGATTCGTAAGGCCTCCGCCCGTAATCGTCTTCGATGGCGACGTCGCGCCTTTGGGATATTCGGTGATAGACGCCGGATAGTTACTCACGTAAAGCGTCCCGCTCTTGTCGACGGCAACGCCCAGCGGATTGCTGACGCCATTGGTAATAGACGTCTTTAGCGTCGTCTGGCCTTTGGCGAACTCTTCGACGTCGCTGCCGCCGCAGTTGTCGGCAACGTAGAGCGTGCCTTTCTTATCTGACGCTAGGCCGTAAGGGCAGCCATGGCTGACCGCAATGGACGCGATCGGCGCGGGATTACTCGGCAGACTCTTGGTCTGGTAGATGTTGACCGCCAGTTGATCCTGATCGGAGACAAAGACGAGCGAACCCTTCGTCGCGTACGTCGGGTGAATCGAGGGCAAAACTAAATTGCGATGGACCGCCGGTGCGAACGGCATTCCCGGGCGAACGAATGACGAACCGGGTCCGTTTGCGAGCGACGGTTGCGTCGTCGGCGACGACGCACCGCTGCATCCGGCAAAGGCTAGTAGCGCCGCGACCGCGAGTGGCCGGCGCGATGAGGACAGATACATAACGAGGGCCTCCGAAAAAAGTGGGTTGCCTTGCTTCTTCTACTGCCGTCTAGCCGGCAACTGCATCGAGCTCCTTATACACCGCATCGCTCAGTTGCAGGCGCGCAGCCGCCACGTTCTCCTCGAGATGCTCGAGCGACGACGTCCCGGGGATCGGCAGCAATGCCGGCGAGCGATGCAGCAGCCACGCCAGCCCCACCTGCCAGATCGTCGCCCCCACTTGTGCCGCGATTGGTTTGAGCGCTTCGAGCGTGTGGAGATCGCCGCCGTCGAGCGGAAAGTACGGAATAAAGACGATGCCGTTGCCTTGGCAATACTCAACGATGGATTCGCTCTCGCGATCGCAGACGTTATAGTTGTTCTGCACCGAGGCAATCTCGACGATGCTTTGCGCCGCCTGCAGCTGCGCCAGCGTGACGTTGGAGAGACCGGCGTAGCGAATCTTTCCCGCGTCGCGCAGGTCGCGCAACGCACCGACCTGATCCTCGAACGGTATCGTGGGATCCACGGCGTGCAGCTGATAGAGGTCGATCCACTCCAGGCGCAACCGCCGCAAGCTTCCTTCGCACGCCTCCTTGAGATGTGACGGGCGTCCGTCGCGCCCCCAATCGCCGGGGCCGCCGCGCGTCGAGCCTCCTTTGGTTGCGATGACCAAATCGTTGGGATAGGGATAGAGCGCTTCGGCGATCTGCTCTTCGTTGACGTTGGGACCGTAAGCGTCGGCGGTGTCGATGAAGTTTACGCCCAGCTCGATGACGCGGCGCAAGACGCGCAGCGCATTTTCGCGATCGGCCGGCAACCCCCAGATTCCCGGTCCGCACAAGCGCATTGCCCCGAAGCCCATCCTATTGACGCGCAGTGCGTCACCGATGGCAATCGTCGTCGAGTCGTTCATCGCGCGCTCTTCGGTCGGCGACAAAAAAAGACCGCCCGGCTTGCGCCGGGCGGCTTTTCGTGAACGGACCCTTAAAAAGTTACTTGCTGGGGTTAACGGGCTTGTTCGGGACCGGGTTCTGATTCAGGTTCTGGTTCATGCTCTGGTTGACGTTCTGATTGAGCGTCGCGGTCGCGGCCTTGACGGTCGCTTCGGTCTGCTTTTGGGCTTCGGCGATCATCTCGGCCATGCGAAGGGTGTAGGCCTTGCGCAGCTCCAGGAGCTGGCTGGCGAAGCCGAACGAGAACTCGACGAACTGGGTCGGGGTCGGCATGTTCTCGAGGGTCGGGACGGTGCCCGGCTTCTCGCTCATCTCGCGGCCCAACTCGCGCCAGGTGCTCATCGCTTTGAGGCTGGCATCTTGCGTCTGCTTGATCGCGGCAAGACCCTCTTCCTGAAACTTGGTCATGTATTCCATCACGTTGACAGCCATGTTAAAACGCTCTCTCCTCATCAATATGTTCTTTAGGTGTGTGCTAAGTATACCAAGCACCCGCTGTGCCTGTCAACACCCCACGAAGGAGTTCGCTTGAGGAGCGCCACGCTTGCCTGGGCGGAGCGCCACGCTTGCCTGGGCGGAGCGCCAAGCTTGTCCCCGAGCCGAGCGGCTTCCAATTTGTCACCCTGAGCGGAGCGCCCAAAGGCGCGGAGTCGAAGGGCCCCGCCCAAGTACCAATCCTGAGCGAGCGAAGCGAGTCGAAGGGCTACTCCCGGCCCACGAAACTCCGGTAAATCCGGATAATCGCTTCCTTCTGATCGACGGTAAGCCGCGGATCGAGCTTCACGGAGTGCTCCACTCCATGGTGGCTCTCGTCCCGGTTGGGCGAGTCGTCGAGCAGGCCGGCCTGCCCATACATCGTCTCGGCCGAGATATGCAGCGCATTGGCGATACTCTTAAGCACATCCGCCGAGGGCTTGTAGAGCCCCCGCTCGACCTGGCTGAGGTACGGGTTCGAGATTTTCGCAATCTCGGCCAGCTGCCGCATAGAAAGGTTAGCCAGCTCGCGCTGGCTGCGGATGAAGTCGCCGAGGCTGCGCCAGGCGCTCCCCGGCTCCGTCTTGTCGTCGTCGCTCATTGGTGCGCCTTCACTTTCGGCGCGAAGGGCGCGGGACTCTCGTTGCGCACGTAGCTGCCGGGCGCAGCCTCCCCTTCGGGAATCGAATACGGCTCGCGCATCGGCCCGCCGTGCGCCTCGGCCCAAACGGCCCAGTCTTCCCACCACGAGCCCTGCTTGCGGTCGGCACCCTCGAGCCACTCCTCCGCCGACAGCCCGTGTTCCGCGGCCGGCCGAGTGTAGTGCCAGGTCTTCTTCCCACCCGGCGGGTTGACGATGCCGGCAATATGCCCCGAGTTGGTCAACACATACTTCGACTCGCCCCCGACGTGCTGCGTCGTCAGATACGTCGCATGCCACGGCGCGATATGATCGTTCTCGGCGCCAAGCACGTACAGCGGCGCGGTGATCTTCCCAAGGTCGATCGGCGTCCCGCCAATCCGGAACGCGCCCGGCTTGACGATCGAGTTATGCAGATAGCAGGCGCGCAGATACTCCGAGTGCATTTCCACCGGCATGCGCGTCGAGTCGTTGTTCCAGGCCAGGATGTCGAACGCCGGCGGTTCCTTGCCTTTGAACCAGTTGTTGATGACGTAACTCCAGATCAGATCGCGCGAGCGCATCCAATCGAAGGTCCGCGCCATCTCCCGCGCTTCCAGGAATCCGCGTTCGCGCATGCGCTTCTCCAAACGCACGATCGTGTCTTCGTCGGTGAACACCCCCAGATCGCCGGGAATGCTGAAATCCACCAGCGTGTTCGTCACCGTTGCGGAGGCGACGCGGTCGCCCTGACCGTTGGCGGCCAAATACGCCATCTCGGTCAGCGCCAGCGTTCCACCGAGGCAGAGCGCGGCGAGATTGACTTGCGGCGCACCGGTGATTTCCCGCACCGCATCGATGGCGGCCAGCAGCCCGTCGCGCAGATAATGCTCCATCGTGTAGTGCGACATAGCTTCGTCGGGGTTGCGATACGAAATCATGAAGGTTTGGTGGCCGTTGCGCACCGCC
>DATAPM010000007.1:0-4109 GCA_036265225.1 Vulcanimicrobiaceae bacterium | reverse complement strand
CGCGCCGCTCTAACCGAATAGAGTAAAACGGAGAACGCAAGCACGAAGACCGCTGTCATCGTTCCAACGCGTCTTTACGCGAACGCGATGAACAGCGGTGGCTCCCAAAGCAGGTTACCAGGCAAACAAGGCAATCAGCGTCCGCCGGCGCAAGGGTGGTGAGAATCTTCGGTTGCGGAAGCAGAAACGGCGATACAATGAAAGCACTTAGAGGGCTGTTGGTATCTCTTTGGTCGGGCTCCTGGCCGGATGCGCCGGCAACGCCGGGCAAGCCGTCTCCCCTTCGCTGGGGGGCCAGGCGGTGTCGTCCGGCGCGTCGAGCGCGACGACGTTTTCAGAGCCCGATGCAAAGACTAGCGGCACGCTAACCATCACACTCACCGTGCCCAAGAAGCAACCCAAGCACGAGGTACGCGGTGGCTACGTCTCCCCGTCCACCCAGGGCATGGCGCTGGTTCTCGCCGGACCCTCCAGTGGTACGCAAGCCTTCGACCTAACCGCCCACAATCCGAAGTGTAAGAAATCCAAAAGCGGGTTGACGTGCAAGATCTCCGTTGCGTTGAAGGTAGGCACGTACACCGCGGACGTCGACCTTTACGACCAGGCCCCGGTGAACGGCCAAATCCCGTACACGGCTCACCTGCTCTCGAGCGCCACGAAGGTTCCGTTTTCCATCATGAAGGGGAAGTCAACCGCGATTACACCGACCCTCCAGGGCGTTGCGGCGAGTTTGTCGATCGCGAACCTCCCGCAGCCGTGCACGGCAATCCCCGCCACGCCCTTTACGGTGTCAGCGTCCGACGCCCACACGTATACTATCGTCGGCGGCTACGCGGTCCCGATTACGCTGAGCAATAGCGATACCAGCGGCGCGACCACGATCGCCACCAAGGGGAAGGACAATCCACCCGCCGACACGCTGCTCAGCTCTTCCGATGTCGCAACCATTGCGTGGAACGGTAGTCCCATTCCGGGCGGCGCCGCCACCATCGGAGCCCAGGCCGGCTCGCCTAAGGTGTACGCGAGCGCCCAGTTCACCGCCGGCATCAGTCCCGGCGGGACATTGCTCAGCTACACCGGCGCGCCACAGAACTTCGTCGTACCGACCTGTGCGACCACGGTTTATATTGAAGCAATCGGGGCGCAAGGCGCCGCAGCCGGGGCGGCCAGTGGCGGCTATGGAGGATTAGTCGGAGCCACGATCCCCACGACCCCGGGCGAGTCGCTGACGGTCAACGTCGGCGGTATGGGCGTGGGTGGATATTCGACGGCCGGCGGCTATAACGGTGGGGCCCCCGGTAGCTGCCAGCCGAGTTTATGCGACGATTGGGGTGGCGGCGGCGGCGGTGCGAGCGACGCTCGACAAGGCGGAACAAGTCTGAGCAAACGTGTTATCGTCGCAGGTGGCGGCGGGGGCGCCGGCGGCATTGTGGGATCCTTCCCAGGCGGAACCGGGGGCGGTTTGACCGGCGGCGCCGGCGGCCCGCAGAGTTACACGATCTGCGGAATATCCTCCGATTTAGATATAGTCATTGCGGGCGGCGGCGGAACCCAGACCTCGGGAGGCGTTGGCGGTGTTGATCAGGGCAGCCACGAGAACGACGGCGCCTTCGGGGAAGGAGGGCCGGGGGTCGGCTCTTGCTCCGACAGGCTTTTTCACGTAACTGGAGCCGGCGGCGGAGGCGGCGGCTGGTACGGCGGCGGCGGCGGGTATAGCGCCGGAGGGGGCGGTGGCGGCTCAGGATTCGCTGAAAACAGCGCGACGAACGTCAGTATGGTTAACGGTGAGGGAGCCGGCGCCGGTTTTGTCGTCGTTTGCTGGGGATACAGCAATAAACAATGCTCGTCGGCGGACCGCAAGAAGTTGAAGTTAGCCCAGCGTCTTCGCTCCGTTTCGCCGGTACGATAGACCACATCGCGCTCGCAATTAAAGGCATGTCGAGGGTGAAAAGCAACCCTCCATGACCTGCGCCGTACGGCCGCGTCGTGGAGCTTGCCTCTGACGTTGACGTTGCCTCGGTCGCACGGATCCTCGGGCGATCGCGACAATTGGCGAGCGGCTAGAGTGGGTGAAGCGGGCCAAAGGCTTCGCTTGGTGCCGCACGGCAACCGTTAGGCATACCGTTGTCCTTCAAGCGATGGAAAAAGCCAATAAAACAAGGCGTTTTTTGGAGCGGGCGGCGGGAATCGAACCCGCGACTCTTGCTTGGAAGGCGCGTCACGCTGAGCACGGATTATGCACGCATGCATAAAATGAGCGCCACTCCGCTTTCTTATCTTTCAAGTTTTGCGCTTCGTTCTGGTCTACTGCTCCACGGTTGCTCCACGGAAAAAGCGGCCTAGAGTGGCCCTACTTTAGGTTCCAGGTGAAGGTCGCGTGTGTCTTGGTGTCCTGAACGACCGTGCAGGCCGTATCGACCCCCTTCGGCCACCCGAGCCTAAAGACGTAGGTGCCGTGCGGACGTCTCAGGATGTAGAGCCCGCAGACGTATTCTATCTTGATCGGTCCAGCCAGGATGCGCGTGAAGTTGCCGTTGCCATCGGGATTGCGGAACTTATTGACCTTCGCGCCGTCGCAGAGCGGGGCGGTCTGCGCCGTCGTCATCTGCGTTCCGTAATATGAGCCTTGCCCAAGGTTCACGCCGTTACCGCCGTTAGGAAGGTCGAAGGGGAAAGGCTTGCGGCACGTCGCCTGCTGCAAGAACGTCGTCGTCGGCCCGAAGCCGTTGACGAGCGTAAGGGAAAGCTTTGTTTCGCTCACCGCCGGCGACGCTATAGAAACGTTCGGCGATGTCGTCACGCCATTTGCCTGACACGCGGCCAGCGCGATCGCGGCCACCAAGAAGAACGCTTGTTTCATTTCGAACCTCCAAAAAAGACGAAGAGGCCGCGATAAGGCGACCTCTTCACAGATTCAGGGGGGCCTGGTTAGCCCTGAAGCTTTTTGCCCTCGGTTTCGAGCGTGGCGATCAACCAGTCGAGACCGCTGCCTTCAATGGTCGGAAGCTGGCCGTCGATGATCGGGTTGAGCATCGCGAAGGCGCCCTGCACCAGGGCCTTGAGGACGGGGTTGAGCTTGCCTTCGAGGTCGCCCTCGAGCGTGAGGATTCCGTTTTCGATCTTGGGATTGAACTCGCCGAGATCGGTTTCGATCGTCTGCTTATTTGCAGCGAGAGCCTGACCGGCATCGACCATCAGCGTGCCGAGAAGATTCTCACCGAAAGAAGTTTGTGGCGTCATGGTTCCTCCTAGCGCTAGTTGAAGTGCCGGGCGCTACCCGGCGCGTGAAGGAGGCTTGCGACGCTTATCTCAGTGCAAAGGTGACTCGTGTCCGCGGGAGCCGGCGTGCACGAAAGCCACTCGCATCAAATGGCGCTCGATCGCAACAATCCGCGATACGACGATGACGTGACGTCCAGCGCAGGGATGGCTCGGAGAGGCCATACTGATCGCGAGTGCGAGCGGGGCGACGATGCCATAAAAGAGCGCGGCGGTCATCCGGTAAACGACTTGCCGGGTTTGCCCACGTACGCGGCGACCAGCGAGACGGTGAACGCACCGACAACCGCGATACTGGCGCCAGCGAGCTTTGCAACGGCGCCGCTCGGGTCAGAATGCGTCATCGCCGCTTCGTACAAGCCGATGAGCTCGGTGGGATCGGAAGCGACCTTGAACAGATACGCGACGGCGCCAAGGATGGAGAGGCCGCCGCCAATCAGGCCAGCGCTGCCGACAATGCGATTGTTAAGCATGCGGTCACGCGGTTGTCGGCACGTCGATGCAACGTGCGACGCCAAGTTTCGCGGCGAAGTACGCTTCGCGAACATTGCGCCATCGCTCGCCTCTAGCGATTTGACCGACAGCATCGTCCGTTACTCCGAAGGATACCGCGATTGGGTGATAACGCTCGCGCTGTTCGAGCCTCGCTAGAATCTTCGTAACATCAGATTCAGTAAGCTTGGCCATACCGTTCCCCTGACCACTATTTGCTCGACTACAAGCCAGCTTCACCGATTCCAATTGCGGCCTCCCTTTAGTGGGCGCGATGCGGCCCGTCGCGGCCTTACTGAGTTTTTCCCGATGCTCTTTAGAAAATACACGGCCCTTAA
>DATAPM010000006.1:0-7477 GCA_036265225.1 Vulcanimicrobiaceae bacterium | reverse complement strand
GCTGCTGGCGATCGTCGCCATTCTTATCGTTCCGCTTCCGCCGTGGCTGCTCGATTTGCTGCTCGGCATAAACGTCTTTGGTTCCGCGCTCGTTCTGCTGCTTTCGGTGACCGTCGACGATCCACTCGAGTTCTCGGCCTTCGCTCCGGCGTTGCTCGTGGCGACATTGTTCCGCCTTTCGCTCGACGTCTCGGCGACGCGCCTCATCTTGACCGCCGGTGCGACGCCCGGGGCGGTCGGAAGCATCATCCCGGCTTTCGGCGCCTTTGTCGTCGGCGGCAATCTCGTCGTCGGGCTCATCGTCTTTGCGATCCTGGTGACCATACAGTTCGTGGTTATCGCCAGCGGCTCGCAGCGCGTCGCCGAGGTTGCGGCGCGCTTTACGCTCGATGCAATGCCCGGGAAGCAAATGGCTATCGATGCCGACGTTCACGCCGGCGTGCTCGACAGCGACGGCGCGAGGCGCAAGCGCGAGGCGGTGCAGCGCGAAGCGGACTTCTACGGCGCGATGGACGGTGCCGGGAAGTTCGTCAAGGGCGATGCGGTCGCGGCGTTGGTGATCGTCGCGCTCAACCTGGCCGGCGGCATCGTCGTCGGCGTCGCGTACCATGGACTCTCGCCCGTCGACGCAGTAAACACGTTCGCCTTGCTCTCGATCGGGAACGCCCTGGTAACCACGCTGCCCGCCTTTCTCATCTCGACGGCGATGGGCATGATGGTAACGCGCGTGGCATCGGATGGAGCGCTCGGCGCGGACCTCGCCGCGCAACTGCTGGCGCGCCCCGACGTTCTGCGAGGCGCCGGCGCTTTGCTCGTAGTTCTCGCCTTCGTTCCGTCGCTGCCGCGCCCACTCTTCTTCGTTATCGGCGGCAGCGCGTTCGTCGTAGCGGCGGCCGCCGAACGGCAGAAAAAGCGCCGCGAGCATGAGGTAACGGAAATGCGCGAGCGCGCCAAGCGCAACGCGATGCGACGTCCCGAGCTTGCGTTGGGATTGGTCGGGTCGATGCGATCGCGGTCGAGATCGGAGCCGATCTTGCGTTGCTGCTGGTGCCGCCGCTCTCCGACTTGCTCTTGGATCGAATCGGCGAGGTGCGCCGCGCGCTGGCGGCCGACATCGGAGTCGTTTTACCCGGCGTGCGTTTGCGCGACGATCTGACCCGCGATCCACGCAGTTACGGAATTCGGGTCAGGGATCGCCTCGCCGGCGCCGGACGCCTCGACCTCAATCGCCTGCTCGCGGTCGCGGACGAATCCATTCTGCTTCGCTTCGGCGCCCTCATCGACCGCGAGCCGGTTTACGGATTGCCTTCGGTGTGGATTGCGGCGGAGGCCCGCGAGGCAGCGCTTAACGCCGGGGCGTTGGTGTTCGACCCGATATCGGTGATCGGATCGCACTTGGCCGAGGTCGCGCGCGTTAACGCGGCAGAGCTCGTCGGCCGGCAAGAGCTGCAAACGCTGCTCGAACATTTGCGAGCGACGGTGCCGGCCGTCGTCAAGGAGATCGGAACTGAGGGATTGCCGTTCGGTTCGCTGCATCGCGCCTTCACGCTGCTGCTGCGCGAAGCGGCGTGGCCGCGCGACACGACCACCGTACTCGAAGCCATGCTCGAAGCCGGCTCGGGCGATCCGCGCGAACTCGCCGAAGCGGCGCGCCGAGCGATCGTGCCCGATCTGATCCGCCGCCGTGCCGTCGCGCAGCTCGAGCCGGCCATCTTCGATCCGGAGTTCGAGCGGCAGCTAGCGGAGTCGTGGACTCAATATGGAGCCTCTACGGCCGCGCCCGTCACGGCGCTCGGCCTGCGCGACCGGATCGCGCGCTACGCCGCCCGCACGCCGCGCGATCGCGCTGCGGTCGTTTGCACGGCCGCGCTGCGGCCGCTTTTGGCGGAGTTCTTGTTGCGTTCCGGAGTGCGGCTGCCCGTCTATGCGTATGGAGAGCTGCCGAACGAGATCGCGCTCGTGCCTGCCGAGGTCATCGCTGCAGAAGAGCCGAACGCGCTGGCTCAATGCACTTAACGACGCTGGATTGGATCATCGTCGTTCTGTCGTTAGGCGTGAGTTTCGTGCCGGCGATCGTTTTAGCGCGTCGCGCCGGACGCAACATCACCGAGTTCTTTGCCGCGGGACGGCAAGCGCCGTGGTGGCTCATCGGTATATCGCTGGTTGCCACGACCTTCTCCACCGATACGCCTAACCTCGTCACCAATCTCGTACGTGACGGCGGCGTCGCGGAAAACTGGCTCTGGTGGTCGTTTCTGCTCACCGGCATGGCGACGGTCTTTTTCTACGCCCGGTTATGGCGGCGCTCGGGAGTCCTCACCGATCTCGAGTTTTACGAGCTCCGCTACGCCGGGCGCGCCGCGTCGTTCGTTCGCGGCTTTCGAGCCATCTATCTCGGACTGTTCTTCAACTGCTGGATCATCGCGACGGTCAATCTGGCGCTGGTAAAGATTGCCGGCATCCTCTTCGGCTGGCCTCGCTTCGAGACGCTGGCGATCAGCGTCGTCATCCCGATCGTTTTCGCGGCAACCGCCGGATTGTGGGGCGTGATGGTCACCGATATGATTCAGTTCTGCATCACCATCACCTCGGCGTTTGCCGCCGCATACTTCGCGATCCACGCGCCCGGCGTCGGCGGTCTTCACGGGCTCATCGCGCACGTTTCGGCCTCGCATGGCGCGACGATGTCGATTCTTCCGAACTTTTCCGATTGGCCGACGGCGCTGGCGATTTTTATCATTCCGCTGACCGTGCAATGGTGGTCGGTCTGGTATCCCGGCGCCGAGCCCGGCGGCGGCAGCTACGTCGCGCAGCGAATGTTGGCGGCGCGCACCGAGTCCGATGCGCTCTTCGGCACCTTTGCGTTTCAAGTAATGCACTACGCGTTGCGGCCGTGGCCTTGGATCGTCGTTGCGCTCGCCTCGACCATCGTCTTTCCATCGCTGCACGACATCCAGGCGCGCTTCCCGGGCGTCCCGCCCGGCCTCATCGGTAACGACATCGCCTATCCGGCCATGCTGGTATTCTTGCCGGCCGGCTTTGCCGGCTTCATGGTGGCCGGCATCTTTGCCGCGTATCGCTCGACGATCGAGACGCATCTCAACTGGGGCACGTCCTATCTCGTGCACGATTTTTACCAGCGCTTCATCGCACCCGGCGCCAGCCAGCGCCAACTCGTTGCGATGGGACGCTGGGTGACCGCACTGCTGATGCTCGTCGGAGTCTGTTTCACGCTGGGATTGGACAACGCCAAGAGCGCCTTCGATTTGCTGCTCTCAATCGGCGCCGGAACGGGACTCATTTATTTGCTGCGCTGGTTCTGGTGGCGCATCAACGCATGGAGCGAGGTGAGCGCGATGATCGCTTCCTTCCTGGTTGCGCTTGGATTTTTCGTCGCCGCTCGTACCGGGCACGCCGTTCCGACGACGACGTCGCTGCTGATTACCGTCGCCGTGACGACCGTCGTTTGGATTGTCGTCACGTTTCTAACGCCGCCGGTGGACGAAGCCACGTTGGAGGCCTTCTACGCCAAGGTGCGGCCGGCCGGACCGGGCTGGTCTCGTATCCGGCGGCGTGGCGGCCTGCCGCCCTCGCCCGACTCCCTGCCGATGGCGTTCGTGGGCTGGATCCTGGGCCTGGCCGCGGTCTACGGCGCGCTCTTTTCGGCCGGCGGCTTCGTATATGGCCGGCCGGTCCAAGGCATCGTTTGGGCGGTGGTCGCCTTGGGAGCGACGGTTGGATTGCTTGCCATCGGGCGCAGGCTCTGGACCTCTCCGGCAGGCCCGGCCCCGACAAAAAGCTAAGCTCCACCGGCTCCAATGAACTGGAAGAATTTAAAGGCGCCGTTCAAGGCGCTCGTAATCATCGCTGTTTGCGCCGTCTCGATATGGGCCGTTTGGCCCATCACCAAGACGATTCACCTTGGCTTGGATCTTCAGGGTGGAGCGCGGCTCTTGTTGCAGCTCTATCCCACCGCGGAAGTTCCCACGATCACGACGCAAGTGCAGGCGCAGACGCGCGAGGTCATCGACCGGCGCATCAACGGCCTCGGCGTCTCCGAGCCGTCGATCAGCAACGTCGGCAACAATCGCATCCTGGTTGAGCTCCCCGCCGTCAAGGATCCGGATCAGGCTGAGAAGGTTCTCAAGCAGGTCGCGGTCCTCGAATACAAGATCGTTCCCTTTGACGTGATGCAGAAGGCCGATGCCGCGGTGCAGGCGCTGCTGCTGCCAAACGTCAACGCCAAGGAGAAGGCTGCCGCCGAGCTCTACGTCAACCAAACGGCGTACCAGAAGAGCGGCGCGGTCGTGTATTCCGGAAAGGATCTCAAAGGGGCCCAGGCCAGTTACGATCAGGCCGGCCGTCCGGACATCACCTTTCAAACGAAGGACCCGGCGCGATTCGGAAAGCTGACCTCTTCCAACTTGCAAAAGCCGTTAGGCATCTTCCTCGATCGTCACTATCTCTCGGCGCCGATCATCCAGAGCCCGATCTACGACAGCGGCCAGATCACCGGCAGCTTTAGTCAAGAGGACACGATCACGCTGGCCAACGAGCTCAATGCCGGCGCGCTGCCCGTCAGTGTCAAGATCATCGAGAAGGAGACGATCGGGCCGACGCTCGGTAAGATCGACCTCGTTCAGTCGATGCGCGCCGCGGCGCTCGGTTTGGGCTTGGTTCTGATCTTCATGATCGTGGTCTATCGCCTTCCCGGTCTCTTGGCCGACTTGGCGCTGGCCATTTACGTGCTGGTAATGATGGCGATTCTCGCCCTCTCGCACGCGACGCTCACGCTGCCCGGAATCGCGGGCTTCGTGCTATCGATTGGTATGGCCGTCGATGCCAACGTCCTGATCTTCGAGCGTATCAAGGAAGAGCTCTGGAACGGCAAGACGATGCGCGCCGCGGTGCGCGTCGGCTTCCAGCGCGCCTTCTCGGCCGTTTTCGACAGCCATTTTACGACCATCGTCGGCGCGGGCGTGCTCTACATGCTGGGCACGGGCACGGTCAAGGGCTTCGCCTTCACCCTCTTCTGGGGCACCGTCGTGTCGCTCGTGACTGCCGTCTTCATCACGCGGTTCTTCGTCGACGTACTGGTCGATAACGACGTTCTGACCGCGCCTGAGCTCTACGGCGTCAAGCGTTCCGAGCTCGGCATTTTCTCCAAGGCCGGGGCCGGAGCCGGAGCCTAACCGATGCTGTTTCGCAGATTAAATTGGAATATCGTCGGCTGGTTCCGCATCGTCTCGACGATCTCGTATCTCGTTATCGCGCTGGGTTTCGGCGCGATGATCTATCACGGCTTTGCCGGCGGCGATGGTTTCCACGCCAATCGCATGCTTCGCCTCGGTCTCTCGTTTACCGGCGGTACCGATATCACGGTCAAGTTCACGCAGCCGACCACGGCGGATAAGGTAAAGGCCGCGCTTTCGGGCCTTGGCATGAGTGAAGAGTCCGTCACGACGGCGGGCTCCGACGGAAAGGGCTTCATCATTCAAACCCAGACGGCGTATGCGAACGATAGCGCGCCCGTTTGGAACGCACTCAACACGGTAGCTCCAGTGGATCGCGCCGCGTCGCAGATAACCTCGGTCGGCCCGTCGCTGGGACGCGAGTATCTCATGAACGCGCTGTTGGCGCTGGTCATTGCGCTCGGCATCCAGTTCCTTTACATCGCGTTCCGCTTCGGCTGGAACTATATCTTCGGTTTGGTCACGGTCATCGCGCTGGTTCGCGACGCGGCCATGATGATCGGCATCTACGCCCTGGCCGACCGCCGCGCCGACGACGCCTTCCTCGCCGCGGTGCTGACGGTCATCGGCTATTCCGTCATGGACACGATCGTAATTCTCGATCGAATTCGCGAGAACACCAAGCTGATGGCGGGCGCGCCGTACGCCACGATCGTCAACGAGTCGATCAAACAGACGATGACGCGCTCGTTCAACACGCTGGCCACGGTCGTCATCACGCTAGTCGCGCTGCTGGCGCTTGGCGGCGCGAGCCTCAAGAACTTTGCCTTTGCGCTGCTCGTCGGTATCTGCTCGGGTGGATACCACTCGATCTTTTACTCGGCACCGTTGGTCCTGGGCTTCCGCAAACGCCAGCTCGAAGCGGCCGCTAAGCGGCGCCGCGCCGGCCTTTCGCAAGACCGCACCGTCACCGCTCGCTCGCGCACCGAATCGACGGCGCTGCAGAGCCGCGGCGGCGTCGCCCGCGAAGACATCGTTGCCGCACGCCGCGAACGGCGCCAGAAGGCCAAGACTTCGCGCCCCGGCGGACCCACGCCGCAGCGTTATCGCCGTAAGCGCGACGCAACCGGTGCGGTGGCGCTAGAGGAGCCGTACGCCGGCGAAGAGATCTACGCGGCCGACGAGCAGGCGGATATCGATCCGCTGGACGCGCAGAACGCCGGCCTTCACGACCAGGCAATCGCGCAGGGTCACGAAGCTATCGAACTGCACTTCGACGAAACCGAAGAGCATCACGAACAGCAACAAGAAGAGCATAAAGAGGAAGGCGCCGACAAGGCCTAAGGCGGCGGAGCGCAAGAGGAAGGCGCTTCCACCCCCGACCCTCTCCGAAGCCGCTTTCGAGCAGGCATTGGCCGCGCTCGACGGACCGTTTGAAGCGCCGCTCGACGATACGTCCGGGACGCCGCCGCCGGCGGTGCCGCCTGGCGCCGATTCGCCCGACGCCTTTATCGAGCGTCTCTACGCGCGCGGCGGGGAATATCTGACCGATCCTTACTCGACCATCGCCGACGCGCCACGATTTCACACCAAGATCGCCGGCGTATCGTTCGAAGGACGTCAGGATATCATCGCCGGGCTGCACGCCGACGCAACGCTTGAGTTGCGGCGCGAACCGGATAATCCTCACGATCCTAACGCCATCGCGGTGCACTACGGAAATCTGCGCCTCGGCTTCTTCAATAAGAAGCTCGCGGCGCATTTGGCGCCGCTCATCGATGGCGGGGCACGCTACCGCGCGCACGTCGCCTCGCTGACGGGTGGGCCTCCCGTCGCGTCCGGTGCTCCGGCAAAGCATCGTGGCGTCAATATCTTCGTCGAGCGCGACGCGGTCGCGCGTATCGCACCAGGCGAGGGCGGTACGCGGGACAAAACGCTGGGTCCGGCGATGGCCGGCGACGACCTTGCCGAGGCCGTACGCGCCGCCTTGATCGGAGACGCCCAACCGCACGAGGCGCAGCGCGCCGTATTGGAGCGTATCGATGCCGGCAAGAACACGTTGGCGGTGCTGGGAACGGGACGCGGCAAGTCGTTCTGCTTCCAGTACGCCGCAGCGCTGCGTGCATTTTCGGCCCTTGCCAAGACGCTGGTCGTATATCCGCTGCGCGCGCTAGCCAACGATCAGTTCGAAGCGTTACGGCGTAACCTCGACCCGCTGGGCCTGCGTTGCTATCGTGCCAACGGCTCGATCGATAACGACGAACGCGCCGACCTCTTCGCCGCCT
>DATAPM010000005.1:0-5128 GCA_036265225.1 Vulcanimicrobiaceae bacterium | reverse complement strand
CGCTCGGATATTCTTGCGACGGGAATTTCGGCTTGTGGGGCGCAGAGGGCGTCGGAGGAACCGGCGGTAGCGGGAACTGCGGGGGAACGAGCGGCGGTGGCGGTGGCGGCGGATACTATGGCGGTGGTGGCGGCGGCGGCGGCGTCTACGCGGACTCCGATCAAGACGCCGGCGGTGGCGGCGGCGGCGGTTCGTCCTTCATTGAATCTGGCGCGACCAATGTAAAGAACGCCGCCGGCAAAAATACCGGAAACGGCCAGATCGTTATCTCTTGGTGACAGAAAATACAAGGAGAAGCATTTGAACATGTCTTTTTTAAGCGCCGTTAGCCTCGGCTTTGCGTTGGCAATGCTTGCCGGCTGCGGGCCATCACCGCAGGCCGCAATCCCGGTAAGCGGACAACAAAGCGTGGTAAGGCGCGCTAAAACCGGCGCCCTTCTGTACTCGGCGTCGAATCAATATGGAACCGTAACGATTTACACCTATCCGCAAGCGCAGGAGATGACGTCGTTCAACGTACCGGGCGATCCGGCGGGGCTCTGTTCGGATAAGGCGGGCGACGTGTTCATGGCCGAACCCTATGGGAGAATGGTCGAAGAATACAAGCACGGCCAGACGTCTCCGAGCGCGAGCTTCAGCTTTCCGCCTAGTCCTTACGGTTGCGCGGTGGACGATGCGTCGAAGCAGCTGGCCGTCGCGAATGAGGGCGGATCCGTTGGCATCTTCGACCTATCTTCGAAAGGCTCTAACCCTACGACGTATACGTATCCCGGCATCGAGAGCTTTTTCTTCTGCTCGTACGACAGCCAAGGAAACTTATTCGTCGACGGTCAGGCGTTCAGCGGCCCGACGCTTCTTTTCGAGCTGCGTAAAGGCCAAAGTAGCCTCAAAATCGTGAAGATTCCCGTCACCCTTCCCTACAGCGCGACGGTTCAATGGGATGGCACCTATTTGGCCGTCTATAACTCGGGTAAAAACAACTACGCTAAAGTGCTGCGCGTAGCCGTCAATAACTCCGAGCGAAGATCAAAGGGCGTGTCGTTCTCACGGGGCCACGAGCCTATACGGGCCAGTTTTGGATTTACGAGGGCGCGATCATTTCGCCAGAGGACAGGAGCTCGAATCTTGCTTGGTGGGCGTATCCCGCAGGCGGAAAACCGGAGCAAACTATCGAGAACGCCGGCTACCCGTTTGGAGTAACGGTCAGCGCAGCCTCACGGTAACATTGGCGCCGCAATCGCGGATTGCGGCTTCGGCGCCGAGCCGACGACGTAGGATCGCGGTAACCCTGCGCGCGGGATCCAGCGCCCGAACGCATCTTCGAACTCGCTCAATAGCCGCTTGCGAACGCGGCCCTCTACGAACGGCCGTTCTGCCACCGCCCAGAAGGCAAAGCCCGCCGCGATCCCGATCGTGGCCGCGGCCAGCGGATTGAGTCCACGCCCCTGCGCGAAAGCAATCAGCGGTTCGTGCAGCAGATAGATGCTATATGACGCGAACCCGACGATCGTCAGTACACGCAGCGAGAGCAACGCCGAAAGCCGCGGGCTGCCGCCGGCGGCGACGACGAACGCAAACGATGCTAGGTACCAGAACGGGTTAAAGTCATACGTCCATTCCGTCTGCGGCATCGTAGCGAAGGCCGTACCGAGCAGCACGATGCACGCTGCAGCCGGCCACCAGCCCAGCCGTATCTGCCGCACATGAATCGCAGCCGCGACGATGCCCGACATAAATGCCGGAAGGACAAACGCATCAACATTGGCGCCGCGCGTCGCGAAGAGCATCGCTGCGCCGGCGGCAATCAGCGCGAAAGCTTTGGGCGACTTCGTCCACACCCACAGCACGATCGGGAAGAGGAAATACCAGCGAAACTCGACCGGAAGCGTCCAGAACGAGCCGTTGAGCAGCTTGACCTGCGGTCCATCTAAAAAGAGTGCCTGCATCGCAACGTCGGCCGGCGAGATCGTTCCGTGGGGCATCGGCGCGGGAAGCGCGATGCGCGCGGCGTTCAACGCCAATGCGAACGCGACGAAGAACGCAATCGCCAGATAATAAGGCGGCACGATGCGCACGATGCGATGTGCCGCAAACCTCGCCACGTCGAACCTCGCGAAGCCGTCGCGCTGCATCCGCGCAATGGTTGGATACGATAAGCAGAATCCGGAGAGCACGAAGAAGAGATCGACGCCGTGGCTCCCCGCGCGCAGCAGCGTTGCGGCGAGGCCCTCCGGCGCCATACCGGAGTACTTCGCGGTGTGAAACGCCACCACGAGCAAAACCGCAACGGCTCTAAGACCGTCCACATAGGCGATCCGGTGCCGAGGACTTCCGTTCCTGATCTTCCGCGAGTAAGCATACCACGGCCGGCCTGATTCGCGCACCCGCCCTTGCGGGTAGAAGGCGACGATGGACTCCCAAGCGGCCGCTCGCGATGCCGGACTGCGATACGTCGAGGATCGGCGGCCCGGCATCACCCGCCGGCGCCATGGGAAGCACTTCGCCTACTTTAACCCCGACGGCTCACCGGTTCGCGAAGATGCGGAGCTAAATCGCATTAAAGCGTTGGCGATTCCGCCCGCCTACGAGCGCGTCTGGATCTCGCCCATTGCCAATGGCCACATTCAAGCCACTGCCCGCGACGCGAGGGGGCGCAAACAGTATCGTTATCACAAGCGCTGGCGCGAAGTCCGCGACGAGGCGAAATATAATCGTCTCGTCGCCTTCGGCAAAGTGCTGCCGGAAATTCGCAAAATAATTACGAGAGATCTTGGCGCTGCGGACCTGTCCCGCCGCAAGGTTCTCGCCGCCGTGGTCGCGCTGCTCGATATGACTGGTATTCGCGTGGGCAATGAAGAGTACGCCGAGTCCAACGGATCCTACGGTTTGACGACGCTACGCACGCGCCACGTCAGCCTTCAAGGCTCCAAGGTCCGCTTGCAGTTTCGCGGCAAGACGGGCAAGCAGCATCGCATCCTGCTCGACGATAAGCGTCTAGCTCGCATCATTAAGCGCTGCCGCGACCTGCCGGGCGAGGAGCTCTTCGATTACGTCGAAGACGACGGCTCGGTTCGCAGCATCGGCTCCGATGACGTCAACGAGTACATCCGCGAGATCGCCGGCGAGGATTTCTCGGCAAAAGATTTCCGCACGTGGATCGGCACGGTCGAATGCATCGGGGGCTTGGTCGAACCTGCCGGCGACGTTACCGCAGCGAAGAAGAACCTCAACGACGCGCTGGCGCGAGTCGCCACGCGCCTGGGCAACACGCCGGCCATTTGCCGCAAGGCTTACGTGCATCCGGCGGTGATCGAAACCTACACCAGCGAGCTGCGGCTGCCCGCGCAGAACCCGGCGAAACGTCATAGCCGCGGACTCGACGCGCGCGAGCGCTTCGCGTTGGACTTCGTAAGACGGTGGGAGCGCAAGAAACGCGAACCGCTCGAACGGACGCTCGAGCGGTCTTTAAAATCGGCGCGCGCTACTCGTCGTCGACCGGCTCGTTCGAAGGCGGTTCGCGGAGAAACCGCTCGATCGGATAGCGCGCGGGAATCTGTTTGAAGGCACGCGGCGGCTCATTAAAGTCGAAGCTGTCGGAGATGCTGTTCGCCCGCGTATCGGTGTAGCCGTCTTCGGTCGGGCCTAGCGGCGGCAGGTGGAAGGCCTGCTCGATAAACTTTAGGATGCTGCCGTCTTCGTAGCGGGTGTGCGACACGTAGCCTTGCTTGGCATACGACGAGATAATGAGGCAGGGCACGCGAATGCCGAGGCCGCGAAAGTCCAGTTGCGGCGGCGCCAAGTTATCGTAAAAACCTCCCCAATCGTCCCACACCACCACGATCGCAGTAGAGTTCCAGTATCGGCTCTTTCCAAGGGCGTTGACGATCGAGCTGACCCACGACGGACCGCTGTCGCTGTGCGAACCCGGGTGATCCGAATCTTCTTTGGTCGGCGTCACCCAGCTCACCGAAGCCAGCGTCCCCTTGTGCACGTCGGTAAGCACCAGGTTTTGGGGCGAGACCAGGTCGGTGTGCCAGTCGCGCCCGTGGCGAACGTACTTGATCGCCTCGAACGGCGACCATATTCCGGCGTGGCGGACTTGAGTAACGTAATATTTCCAGCTCACGCCGGCCTTATCGAGCGTCGACGCCATCGTGGCAAACTGGGTGAAGCACGGGTAAGGCCCGGTATGGTAACCGATGTGGCGGCGCACGTTCACGGTCGTCGTGCGGCTCTGCGGCGGTGAGTCGCAGCTATTATACGGACCCGAGGCAAAATCGGCCAATGCGAGCCTCGGCGTCAAGCTGTCGGTGCCGGCGATCAGCGTCATGTGGCCGGTCCAACTCGGTCCGAACTCGGTCGGAAACATGTGGTCGGCCAAGACGTACTGTTGCGCCATCGTCCAATACGGAGCCACCTCAGAGCGCTCGACGAACGCGTAGGCGGCGTCGTCGTGGTCGAAGCCCCACTTGGAGAAGCCGGTCATCGTGCCGTGGTTCCAGTCGAGGATGGCCGCCTCGTAAAGGTGCGACAGGTTAGGGCCGTGTTCGAACGTGATCTGGTGCAGCGGGATCCTGATCCGCTGGCCGTACCTCATGCCGTACCCGTAAGTGGGCGCGTTGGCTCCGGGATAGCCGGCAAAGAAGTTATCGAAACTGCGATTCTCTTGGATGATGATGACGACGTGCTTGATATATTTCGCGACGTCGCTTTGGTCGGCCGTGCGTGCGAGCGGCGGCAGCGCCTGCTGGGCAAAAACGCGCGGCTGACTTGCCGAACCGCATCCAAATCCCAGCGCGAGTACGAAAACCGCCGCGGCTTGGGATAAAGTGCGAACGCATAAACGCACGGGAAAGCCTCGCTTCTGAAGGACTGAGCGCTCACTTAGCCGCCCGGCATGTAGCCGAACTAACGAAAACTTCGGCTGTCCGCGCGGCGCCGCCTGCCCGTGCGGCAGGACGTGCAAAGCCGGAAGATAACGAATTCCGTCTACGATTTCGCGAAAGGAGCGTCTTACATGCGTACCTTTTTTTCGGCGTTAAATCTGGCTTTCGTCGCGGCCCTCGTCGCGGGGTGTTCGGGCGGCAATCAAGCCGAGCAAACTTCCCTTCCCGGCGCCTTTGGCCAA
>DATAPM010000004.1:0-3567 GCA_036265225.1 Vulcanimicrobiaceae bacterium | reverse complement strand
CGACGGCGCTCGACCGCGCCGTCGACGACGAGGCGATAGCCTGCGTAGTTTTCTCCCACCAGATCCATATAATGCCGGTCCGATGGAGTAGCGAATCCATTGACCCGAAAGTGACGGTCGACGTCCGCGTCGCGGTACTCGCGCGCCAGGCCCCGCGTGCCGATAATCTGGTGATTGAGCGGTTCGGCGGCCGCTAAAATGTGCCTTATGCTCTCGTTTTGGTTCAAGGCCGAACTCACCGGTCCGCAGCCGGCCAGCGCCGAGGCGGCCGTGGCCAAAAAGAGCCGGCGCTTCATTGAACCCGGTACCAGCCGGTAATCATCGAGCGCATTTGGTTGACCACGCCCTGCGTCGCGACTTGAAACGTATGAATCGCGAAGAAGCCCAAGAGCAGAATCATGCCCGCAAAGTGCCAGAGCCGGGCAAACTGGCGGCCGCCGAAAGCGATGGTCAGCGGATTCGCAATCGCGTCGAGTCCCGGCGAGAGCGCCAGGCCCGTCAGCACGACCAACGGCGCGATGACAAAGCCGACCGCGGTATAGGCGGCTTTCTGCAGCGGATTGTAGATGCCGAGCGGTGGCGGTTCCTTGCGCAGCTTTAAATAGTACGCTTGCATGGGCCAGAGCTTGGGCAAGTCGCCGGGTCGCAGAATCATTTCTTTCAAGTTACCTTTGACCGCGGTGGAAATCAGCCAGGCCAGCCAACAGAGCCCCGCGATCCAGGCAAAGAAAAAGTGCCAGCGCCGCCCACCGGCGAGATCTTGATAACCCGGGATCGTCAACCAGGCACCGAAGGCGTGCGCACCGCGCGAGCCAAACCCGTCGCCGGTCCAGCCCAACCACCCCGTGGTGACGAACGTGTGCCCCAAGAGGGTGGTCGTCCCGACGCCCTGCGCGGGCGCTGTAATCGCCAGGACGCGGCGCGCCGGGTCGCTTTTGTCGGAGGCGTCGAGGTTTGGCGAGGCGTTGAAAATTTGCAGGCCGCTCCCCACCAACACGATAAAGGCGAGAACCCAAAGCCAGTGGCTGATGCGCGTCAGCAGTGCGTATCGATAGACGGGGTGCGGCTTTCCGCTCTCCATATCAGGAGTATAACGCTTGCGAGGCCCGCTCGGATGACGCCTCGAACGGCCGGGGATGGCTGAGAGCGTCAAGTTTAGCGTAGATCGCGGCGTCGCGCGAGTCGTCCTCGCTCGCCCCGAGGTGCGCAACGCTTTCAACGCCGAGGTGATCGAGCGGCTGCACGATACGTTCATGCGCATCACCGCCGCCGACGACGTGCGCGCCGTCGTACTGGCCGGCGAGGGCAAGGTCTTCTGCGGCGGCGCCGATATCAACTGGATGCGTGCCTCACTGGACTTGACGTTTGAATCCAACGTCGCCGACGCCGAGCGGATGAGCGATATGTTCCGCGCCATTGACAACTGCTCCAAGCCGGTTATCGCCAAAATTCACGGCGCCGCGTTGGGCGGAGGATCGGGTCTGGCGGCGGTATGCGACATCGTCGTCGCCGCAGACGACGCGTCCTTCGGGTTCACCGAAGTAAAGCTCGGAATCATACCGGCCGTCATCTCGCCGTTCGTGCTCTCCAAGATCGGCGCGTCGCAGGCGCGCGCGCTCTTTCTTACCGGCGAGCGCTTCGACGCCGCACGCGCTAAAGCGATCGGCCTCGTACACGAGGTCGTTCCTTTACCCGATCTCGACGCGGCCGTCGACCGGCACTTAGCGGAAATATTCACCGCCGGACCCGCAGCGGTTGCGGCCGCCAAGCTTCTCGTGCGGCGCGTCCTCGACACTCCGTACGACGAGTCGCGCACCATCTCGACCGAAGCGATCGCGCGGCAGCGAGCCGGTCTCGAAGGACAAGAGGGACTTCGTGCGTTTTTAGAACAACGCCGCGCCGCGTTTGCCGAACCTCCCGCGCAATCGTGATTGCCGGCTGTGCCTCCGATTAAACGACTCCTGATCGCCAACCGGGGCGAGATCGCCGTTCGCGTCGCGCGCGCGACGCGCGAGATGGGCATCGTACCGCTGGGCATCTATTCGGAAGCCGATCGCGACGCCTATCACTTGCGCTTCGTCGACGACGCATACTGCGTCGGGACGGCCGAGGCCGCGTCATCGTACCTCAACGCCGATGCGATCGTCGCCGCGGCGCGCGCCATGCGGGCCGATGCAGTGCATCCCGGTTACGGTTTTCTCTCCGAACGCGCGCCTTTTGCGCAGGCCGTTGCCGATGCAGGAATGATTTTCGTCGGTCCATCCCCGCAAGCGATGGCGGCCATGGGGAGTAAGATCGAGGCGAAGCGGCGAGCGCGGGCTTTTAACGTTCCCACCGTGCCCGGTTACGATGGCGACGACCAAACGCCGCCGGCGCTAGAGCGGCAGGCCCAACGCGTTGGATTTCCCCTGCTCATCAAAGCCAGCGCCGGAGGCGGCGGCCGCGGGATGCGCGTCGTCGAGTCCCCGGCAGCGTTCGGAGAAGCGCTCGAGTCGGCAAAGCGGGAAGCGCGCGCCGCTTTCGGCGACGACGCCGTTTTGCTGGAACGCTATTTGAGCGATCCGCGTCACATCGAGTTTCAAATCCTTGCAGACCGTCATGGCGCAACCATCCACTTGGGCGAGCGCGAGTGCTCGATTCAGCGGCGGCACCAAAAGATCGTCGAAGAGGCGCCGTCGGTTGCGCTAACGCCGGAGTTGCGCGCAGAAATGGGCGCAGCTGCCGTTCGCGCGGCCGAATCGGTCGGGTACTCCAATGCCGGAACGTGCGAGTTTATGCTCGATGACGACGGATCGTACTACTTCTTGGAGATGAACGCTCGCCTGCAAGTCGAGCATCCGGTTACCGAACTCGTGTACGGCATCGATCTCGTGCAGTGGCAGCTGCGAATCGCCGCGGGCGAACGATTGACGCTCGGGCAGGCGGAGGTGCAGCCGCGCGGCTGGGCAATCGAAGCGCGCATCTATGCCGAAGATCCGGCCAACGACATGCTCCCCTCGACGGGAACCATCACCAACTGGATGCCGCCGGAAGGGCCTGGAATACGAGTCGACGCCGGCGTGACCACCCGCAGCATCGTGTCGCATTATTACGACCCGATGCTCGCGAAGCTCATCGTTTGGGGCAGCGATCGTCCCGCCGCCATCGCACGCTTATGCGGCGGGCTCGAAGATTTTTCCGTCGACGGCATCCGCACCAATCTGCCGCTGCTGTTATGGATCGCGCGTGACGAGCGGTTCCGTCGCGGCGAAACGACGACGAGCTTCTTGAACGTGCTCGACGGGTCGATCTTCGCGGCAAAGGCGCCCCCAGAGGGCGCGGTACTGCTGTGCGCTGCGGCGTTGCTCGCCGACGGGCGTGCGCCGTGGCGAATCGGTGAAGTGAGCGTACCGTTGCGACTGCAGCACGACCTCGGGATCGTTACGCTTACCGCCGATGTTAGTCGCGACGGCACATTGTGGCACCTCTCGGGCGATCTCAGCGGCGAGCTGCGCGCGCAACGGCGCGGTGGCCTGGTGCATGCCGGGTTCGCAGGAGGCGCATTCGCGGGGGTGGTTTCGTACGCCG
>DATAPM010000003.1:0-4581 GCA_036265225.1 Vulcanimicrobiaceae bacterium | reverse complement strand
CGTAGCGCATGGCGATGATGCGGCGCACGACGTCTTCACGCCAAGGGTCGATGGCCAACACTTTACGCGCGGTTTCGATCGCCAGTGCAAGGTCGGCATTGCGCCGGGCTTCTGCGACGCGTTCGGTGAGGCAGCGCAGGTACGTGTTGCGGTGCCGCTCGCGGATGGCCTCGAACCACTCGTCGTAGATCTCCGGCAAGAGGTCGTCACGGTAGAGGTCGATCGCTTCGGCCAGACGGCGTCGATTGGTCGCAGCATCGTCAAAGACGTCGACGTCGAGCCAAACCTCGGTGCTGGGGTTCCACGATACCTTGTCGGTGTCAACCATGACGTATTGCGATGCCGGCTGAGGCAACGTCTTGACGAGGTCGCTTAGCGTCGCGCGCAGCTTTGCGCGCGCGGCGTTCTCTTCATCGTCGGGGTAGAGTAGGAACGCCAGGTACTCGCGTGAGACGGCCGTACCGCGGTGCAGCAGAAGATAGGCCAACACCTGCAGCGACTTGCGCGGCGTCGCCAACTTGAACGGCCGGCCGTCGAGGGTCACCTCGAGGTGGCCGAAGAGGCGAAACTCCAAGCGCCCCGGCGTCGAAGCCTGCGCCGGATGCTGGTCGTTCTTTTTAGCAACGGCCTTAGCCACGTCGGGGAGAGGTTCTCGCGTCCGGCGACGGCTTCCCGGCCCGTACGTTTTGGTACGGCCCGGCGGCTACGATGGGGCCACACCACCGAAAAACGACCAGGAGATCGCAGCCATCATGAATTCCTTATCCACCGCCCGGCACATGGTGCCCGTCCTCGCTCTCGCCGCGAGCCTCACGGCCTGCGCAGGACAGACCCCCGTGAGCGGGGGCTTTACGCCTTTAGCCCCCGCTCCGCCCACCGTCCAGTCTGCGCAGCCCGACAAGCACCACCATCAGGTGGAAGTCTTCACCGCTAACCGTAACGGCGCCAGCGTCCTCGGCTTTACGGTTAACTCCCACGGTAACGCCGTGCCGTCCACCTCGATTAGCGGATCGAACACCGGGCTTTATCAGCCCGATTCGCTCGCTATGGACGGCAAGGGGAACCTCTACACGGCCGATGACGGAGCCTCGCAGGTGGAGGTCTTTGCCAAAGGCGCCGACGGAAACGTGAGCCCGACGCGCGTCCTGGCCGGGGGCAACACGCAGCTCGGCTCGATCGAAGGCCTCTACGTCGATCCGGCCGACCATCTTTGGGCCAGCAACTATTCCGCCAGCGTGCTAACGTCGTACGGTGCGCATGCCAATGGCAACGTTGCGCCGTCCACAACGATTGCCGGCGCAAAGACGCAGCTCGACGGACCGGTCGGTATGGCGATGAACGACCAGGGCCGGCTCTATGCCGCCAACATCTATTCGGCTTCCGTCGTAGGATTTGCTAAAAATGCAAAAGGCAACGCGACACCGATCGTCACGCTCTCCGGCAGCAACACCGGACTAATGAGGCCCTTCGCGCTCGCTTTTAACGCAAGTGGCGAGCTGCTCGTCGCCGACGAGGATGCCGGGGTCTTGATCTTCGCGAAGGGCGCCAACGATAACACCGCTCCCGTGCAAAAGATCACCGGGCTCTCGCGCCCGGCCGGTGTCATGGCCGATTCCCACGGTCACATCTGGGTAGCCGATTTCGGCGGTAACTCGATTAAGGAGTTCGCGGCGACGGCTAACGGCAACGCAACCCCGCTGCGCACCATCGCGGGTAGCAAGACCACCCTCAGTGGCCCCAACTACTTGGTAATGAACTAAAACCTCCGGGCCGGAGAAGGCGAGGTGAAGGCGGCGCGCGGAAGCAAAGCCGCCTGCTCGTCTTTATCGGAGGTTCTTGGAGATGCGCCCAGATGTTATTCGCCGGCCGCAGTGCGCGGCCGCGCTGGTGGTTTTCGCTGCACTGACCGCATGTGCGGGGCGCGGCGGTTTTAACGGAGCTATTCCAAGCGGCGGGGCGGCGCAGGCACAGCGAGGGCCGCTCGCGCCGGCTCGCAGCGCCGAGAAGTTACGCTCGTTGATGAAGAGCGGCTTGGGCGCGGACGCGTCGGGCGGCGCCCGTTATCCGGTCAGCGCCGAACCGCTCGTTTCACATCCGGCCGAGAAGCCGTGCGTCGACAGACTCTTCAATCCGCACACCCCGCCGCTGGTCTCGGGGCAACTGAACGTCGGAGATTTTGCCGACTATAGCGACCATCCGTTCAACTACGCGCCGCCGTCGAACTGCCCCGGACCGTACGCGAAGATCGTCTTCAAGATGCACTTCCGCGTCACGGCCGGCGTGCAGTACGATCGAACCGGCGCCGTGTGGATCGGCGCGACGAACGTATTCTTTGGAACGACGTCGGAGCCGGGCCGCAATGCGAGCCCGGAGTGGAACGTGCAGCGCGACGTTACCGAGTACGCTCCGATTTTTTCGCAGGCGTCGGTCGGACAAGCGTCGGTCTATAACATCGTTAACTCGCAGTACACCGGCGTCATCTACGGCACGGCGGAGCTCGATTTCTATCCCGCAAGCAAGCAATTCCCGGCCGGCGCAGTTGCCGACGCGGTCTATCCGTTATCGGCCGGCGCAACCGGCGGATATGTGTACCTCGACGGTCCGACCGATCAAATGAACGGATCGTTCACCTTTCCGACCAATGTGGAAGCGGCATATCTGGACGTCTTCCTCGAGTCGCAAGGCGGCGACGAGTTTTGGTACACGTGCTTCCCTAACGACCTTGCACAGAAACTCAACAACTGCGGCAGCACTGCCTTCCGCGAAGGCGAGGTGACGGTCGACGGACAGCCGGCCGGCGTCGCGCCGATCTATCCATGGATCTACACCGGCGGCATTGATCCGTACTTCTGGATTCCCATCGTGGGCGTCGAAACGCTCAACTTTAAGCCGTACCGCATCGACCTAACGCCCTTCGCGGGGCAGCTCGACGACGGGAATCCGCATACGGTGTCGGTTTCGGTTTTCAACGACGACAATTTCTTCGCCGCGAACGCGGTGCTCGTCGTCTATGAGGACCACGGTTCGACCAAAGTCACCGGCGCGCTGCTTAAAAACGGGACGGCGATGTCGCCGGCGCAGTCGACCGTGGAACGGGTAAAGATCGACCAGTATGGCGATGCGAGGGGATCGATCAAGGTGACGGCCACCCATCCGGTCAGCCTAAAGGGTTACGTCCTCACGTCGCACGGGCGCGTGACGACCCAGGTTACGCAGAATATCTCGTTCTCGAACAAGCAGAAGATCGTCGTAAACGCGTCACAGTTCTTGCAAAACATCATTCAAACGACGACGATCGACTCGAACAGTAAGACGACGTCGGGCGGCCGCACTCTCAAGACGCAGAGCCGGTGGAGTTATCCACTGAATCTGAAGTACAACTACGTGGCGTCGGGGGCTACCGCGACGCAAACCGCGGATGTTCTTCAGACCAAGAGCGGCGGCGGCCTCGATCAAACCAAGAAGCGGGCCTCCTCGTGGTCGTTACTCGATACGGTCAACACCAGCGACACGCTGACCTTTAAGGGCGGCGGGTTCACTCCCTCAAACGGCAAGAGCCGCCAGCAGTACAAGTCACTCAACCTCGATGGCGCGTGTTACGAGAAGACCCTCAAATCGCGTAACTATATGCTAACGGGAACGACGAAAGGCTGCTAAGCGTGTAAGCGCTCGTGCTATCCGGGCTTATTGCGTGTCGACGGGTTCGTTCGACGCTGGCTCGTGCAGGAAGTGCGACGCCGGATACTTCGACGGAATCGCGGTGAAGGGCCGTGGCGATTGGTTGAAGTCAAAGGCGGCGTCCAAACCCGTTGCGCGCTGGTCGGTGTAGCCCTTCGATTGCGGTCCGATGGCTCCGGTTTCGTAGACCTCCTCGATAAACTTCAGAATGCTGGCAAACTCGTATTGCGTGTTATCGACGTAACCGTCCTTGGCGTAGGGCGAGATGATGAGGCAGGGAACGCGAAAGCCGAGCCCTCGATAATCGAGCTGCGGCGGCCTCGAATTATCGTACCATCCACCCCAGTCGTCCCATACCACGATGATCGCCGATGAGTTCCAGTACGAACTCTCCCCGATCGCGTTGACTACCGATGCCACCCATGAAGGGCCAAGGTCGCTCCCTTTCTTCCTATGCAGGGGCGGGTGATCGGAGTCGGCTAGGCTCGGCGTAACAAAGCTTACCGATGCTAAAGTGCCGTTACCGGGATCGGTTAATATCTTGGTCTGCGGAGCGACGATGTCGGACGCCCAATCGGCGCCATACCTTACGTATTTCATCGCTTCAAAGGGCTCCCAGATGCCCGCGTCCAGCTTTCTGGTCGCATAGTATTTCCACGAAACGCCGGCATTATCGAGCACGTCGGCTATCGAGTTCCACTGGTCGAAACACGGGAATGGCCCCTTAGCCATCTCGACTTTCTTTGTGGAGGTTACGTACGAGCTCTTCGTGCCCGGCGGCGAATCGCAATCGTAGGGTCCTGCCGTTGGGCTATCGATCTCGGCCTCCGACGGCGATTGATTGATGTCGTCGGTGCCGGCTACCAGCGTCAGATGTCCGGTGAAACTCCCGCCCCACTCCGT
>DATAPM010000002.1:0-5301 GCA_036265225.1 Vulcanimicrobiaceae bacterium | reverse complement strand
TCGAAGGCGAGCAGCACCGACTCCGCCCCGGCAATCGAACCAAAGAGCTGCATCACCAAATCGGAGAGACAGTCGCCATCGCGATTGAGCGAAGGGATGACCAGCGGGGCGTCGCCGGCGGCGGAAAGCAGCAGCGCGTAGGTCGCGTCGATGAGCTGCGGGTCGTAACGAATTTCGGGATGGCGCTCCGCCGCGGCGTCCATTTCTTCCTTAAGCATTCCCTCGTACACCGGGCTGACGGTGTACTTTGGGCCGCCGAAAACAACCCCGCCGGCTTTTCCGGCATGCACGAAGGCATACTCGGAAACGTAGCGGCAGATGCGCCGCGAGATCCGCTCGGTGCGAAAAGCGTACTCGTCGATGCCCTCGCCCTCGCGCCACTCCTTGGCGCCGTAGGCATCGCCGACCGCCATGCGCACCACCGAAATCGGCGCGTGAATGCCGCCGACCGGAAGGACTCGCGGCAGTTTGCGTCCCGTGCGAACGATGACGCTGCCGCCGATCGCCTCACGCAGAATGCGGTTGGGCGATCCGACGTCGTCGCTGGTTTCGGGCGTAATGGTGGCGGCTTTGAGCCCGAGGTGGTGGCGGCGCATTGCTTCAGCGGCTTCCAGCACCACCGCGTTGCCGGTCGCGCGCCGTTTCTCCAGCGAAAGATCGTAATTCTCGAAACGCAGCTCCACGCCGGTGACGCGCGGATCCAGCACGCGCAGCGCTTCCAGCAACAACTCCTGTCCGGTCTGGTCGCCCTCCAGGACGACGAGCGTCGGCGTGCTCAAAATGAACTCCAGGTGTAACGAAGAAGAGGAAGATTCCATGGCACGCACCCGTCAGCGGAGCCGAAGGGCGCTTGCGAGGACGAGGCTCAACCTCGAGATTATTGGGATTGCCGCCGTCGCACTCGCCGTCCTCTGCGGCATCGCCTTGGCGGCCCCTCACTATGCCGGAAGCATCGGCAGCTGGATCGCCTCCCAACTACGGTGGCTCTTCGGACGTGCCGCGCCGCTCTTCCCCGTGCTCGTTATACTCTTTGGGGCGATCGTCTTTTTAGAAGTCAACGTACCCCGCATGATCGCCCGCCTCGGCTGCACCGCACTCGCATACTTCGCGATCGTTGACGCGATGTTCGGCGCCGGCGGCGAGCGCCGCGGCGGCGTCATCGGCGCGAATATTTGGTGGGCGCTTCACGCCATGATCGGAACGGTAGGCGCCTGGATCGCCTTGTGGTTCGCAATGCTCGCGCTGACGCTGTGGCTCACCAACGTCAGCATGAAGCAGACGATCGGACGCGTCATCGTCTTCTTCGGCGGCCTCAAGCCCCCACCGATTCCCAAGCTGCCGAAGCTGCAGATGGAGCTGCCCGGGCACGAGTCCCTGCGCGAAGCCTTCGCGCTGCCGATGAAGCCCATTGCGCCGCGCAGCGTCGTACAGACGGAACTCGAAATCGACTCCGAACCGCCGCTCGTCGTCTCACCGCCTGCCGTGGTGAGTGGTATCCTCGAACCGACCGCGCGCGAGAGGGTGATCGAGTACAACCCCACCGCACCGCCCGTTCCGCCGCGCGAGCCGCGCTACGAAGAGCCGGGTGAGGCGCGTACCTACCGGCTTCCCGACCTTTCGCTCTTTGACGTACCGCCGCGCCAGCACGTGGACGACTCAAATCGCGCTCACATCCTCGAAGACACGCTGGCCAGCTTCGGCGTCGGCGCAAAGGTCGTGCACATCGAGCGCGGCCCGTCGATCGCGCGCTACGAGCTCCGCCCCGAGCGGGGCGTCAAGATTTCTCGCATTGCCTCGCTGGCCGACGATATCGCACTCGCGCTGGCGGCAACCAGCGTGCGCATTGAAGCGCCGATTCCCGGAAAGTCGGCGGTCGGAATCGAGGTGCCCAATCAAACCATTTCGATCGTCGCGATTCGTGAGATCCTCGACTCCCTGCCCAATCGCGGACAGGTGCCGCCGCTTTGGATGGCGCTCGGAAAGGACATCACCGGCCGCGCGGTTTTCGGCGATCTCTGTAAGATGCCGCATCTGCTCGTCGCCGGCGCAACGGGCGCCGGTAAGTCGGTCTGCCTGAACACGATCATCGCCTCGCTGCTCGTCAGTGCGACGCCGGATCAAGTGCAGATGTTGATGATCGACCCCAAACGCGTCGAGCTGACCGTCTACAACGGCATCCCGCACCTCATCAAAGACGTCATCGCCGATCCGCGCCTCGCCGCCGGCGCGCTCTTCGAGATGACCAAAGAAATGGAAGCGCGCTACGAACGCTTCGCCAAAGCCGGAGTTCGCAAGATCGAAGAGTACAACGCCAAGTATCCGACCGAGCATCTCCCCTATGTCGTGATCATCATCGACGAGCTGGCCGATCTGATGCTCGTCGCACCGGCGCGCGTCGAGACGACGATCATGCGTCTCGCGCAACTCGGCCGGGCCACCGGAATTCATCTCGTCGTCGCCACGCAGCGTCCGTCGGTGGACGTCATCACGGGCCTCATCAAAGCCAACGTTCCGTCGCGCATCTCGTTTGCGGTCAGCTCGCAGGCCGACTCGCGCGTGATCCTCGACCTCAACGGCGCCGAACGGCTGCTCGGGCGCGGCGACATGCTCTTTCTGCCGATCGAAGCGCCCAAACCCGTGCGCGCGCAAGGCGCGCTGATCACCGGTGCGGAGGTAAACCGGCTGGTGGAGTTCTGGGCGCGCCAAGCACGTCCGCACAATCTGCTCGACGTGGAGGTCGTTCCGGTCGGCGACGACGACGAAGGGCGGCGCGACGTCGACCCGCTCTGTTTCGACGCTGCGAAGTTCATCATCGAGAGCAACTACGCGTCGACGGCGGCGCTGCAATCGCAGTTTTCGATCGGCCACCCACGCGCGGTGCGCGTCATGAAGCAGCTGGAAGAGTTTAAGGTCGTCGGCCAGCACGAGGGAACCAAGCCGCGCAAGATTCTCATCGGCCTCCCCGAGCTGGAACTGATGGCGCCGCGGCTGGGAAAGGGCCCGAACTCGCAGCAAGATCTCTTCGGTGAGGGTTAGGTGGTAACGCGCCAAAACGTCGCGCTTCGCTGCGTGCTCGTCGCGCTCGTTTCGTGGGCACTTTTCGCGCTGCTCGGCCTGTCCGTCGTGCGCAATGGCGAGCCGCCGGCGCTGGCGGCGTTGCAGCAATCGCTGGTCAATCACTCGACGCTGCTCGCCTGGTGGATCACGTGGTCGTGCTACGTGCAAGTCATCGGTCCGATCGCGATTTTGCTGCTGATCGCTGCGCTGTTGGTCAAGCCGTGGCGGACGCGCATCCTTTTTAGCATCGTGATGCTGCTGCTGTGCTGGCGCGCCGACGACTTCTTGCAGCACTATTTCGAGCGCGTGCGCCCGATGGATTGGGTCGTCAAACACGAGACGGCGTTCTCGTATCCGAGTTCGCACGCCGCAATTGCCTTTGGCTTTTACGGGCTCTGGGCGGCAATGATTTTTTGGTCCGACCTCCCGGCCGGCGTGCGGCGCGCCGGGGCGCTCTTGCTGGCCGCCTTGACCGTCGCCATCTGCTGGTCGCGCCTGGCGCTCGGCGCGCACTACGTCACCGACCTGCTGGGAGGTGCCCTGCTGGCGATCGGGCTGGTGGCCGCCGGCCTGGCCGTCGTGCCGATCGCGCCTTTTCGCATTGCGGGGCGGTCGTAGGGCGGGGAGAATAGGGCGGATATGAGGTCGCAGGATCCGGCGCTGGCGGCGATCGAGCGCAAGCTCGACGCCGAAACGCCACTCTCGCTCGAGGACGGCCTCGCGCTCTACCGTACCCCCGACATTCACAATCTGGGTCGTTTGGCGCGGGCGCGCAAGGAGCGCAAGAGCGGCAACAAAGTCTTCTACGTCCTCAATCGCTACATCAACTCGACCAACGTCTGCTTTGCCGGCTGCACGTTCTGCTCGTTTGCCGCCGATGAGTTCAAGGAGCCGCAGCGCGTCTTCCGGATGACGCCCGATCAGGTTTTCGCCAAGGCGCTCGAAACGGGGTCGAACTTCAATCAGATCCATATCGTCGGCGGACACGACCCGCGTCAGCTCTCGCTCGACTACTGGCTGCCCTTGATGCGCCGCTTCAAGCAGGCGTTGCCGCACGTCCAACTCTCGCTCTTCACCGCAGCGGAAATCGAGTACATGGCCAAGCGCCATCGCCTTTCATTCCCGGCGATCGTCAGCGCGCTCAAAGAAGCCGGACTCGACAACGTCAACGGCGGCGCGGCCGAGATTTTCGCCGATGCGACGCGCTCGAAGATCTGTCCGAATAAAGTCTCGGCCGACAACTGGCTCGTCATCCACGAGGAGCTGCATCGCCAAGGCGTCGCGTCGAATGCGACCATGCTCTACGGGCACATCGAATCGCTCGAGGAGCGCGTCGATCACATGATTCGCCTGCGCGAGTCGCAGGAACGCTCGCCGGGCTACAATGCGTTTATTCCGCTGGCTTTTCATCCCGACGGCAACGAGCTTTCGTACTGCGGTTGGACGACGGGCCTCGACGACATCCGCACCTTTGCCGTAGCGCGCCTGATGTTGAACAACTTCGACCACATCAAAGCCTATTGGATGATCCAAGGGTTGAAAGTCTGCCAGGTCGCGCTCGAGTTCGGCGCCGACGACATGGACGGCACCCACGGTTCGACCGACGAAGAGATGATTTACCACGCTGCCGGAACGCAGTCGGGTCAATACGTCGACGATCGCGAGTTCCGCCGGCTCATCGAAGAGGCGGGTTACGTTCCGGTGCGCCGCAACTCGACTTACGACGAGTTTCCCTGGGATTGGACGCCCCCCGAACGCGAACTCGTGGGTGCGCCATCGTGACGAATCTGCGCTGCGGGCGCATCAAGTATACCAACGACCTGCCGGTCTACGCCGCGTTCGACGCGGGCGTCATTGCCTATCCGGGAACGCTGCACGCCGACGTTCCGGCGCAGCTCAACGCGATGCTGCTGAGCGGCGACCTCGACGTCAGCCCGATCAGCGCCTTCACCTGGGCGGCGAACTCGGAAGATCTCGTGCTGCTGCCCGATCTCTGCATCGGTGCGCGCGACGAGGTCGTTTCGGTCGTTCTGGTCTCGGCGACGGCGCCCGACAAGCTCGGCGGCGCTCGCGTCTTCGTGTCCAGCGAGTCGGCCAGCGGGCGCAACCTCTTGCGGGTGATTTTGGAGCGGCGCTATGGGATTCGCGCACAATACGTCGACGAAGCGCAACCCTTCGCGCGCGCTTGCGAGGGCGACCCGACGCTGCTGATCGGCGACTCGGCGATCGACGCGATCGAACGCT
>DATAPM010000001.1:0-5410 GCA_036265225.1 Vulcanimicrobiaceae bacterium | reverse complement strand
CGCCCACGTCGACAGAACCATTGAAACGGGCAGCATGAACGCAACGATCGGCAAGAGCGATCCGGCGGCGAATGAGACGCTCATCGCGACGGGCGCGCGAAGTCCGGCATCTTCGGCCTCGCGAGGATCGATTCCGAACTCGTCGCGGACCATTTCGTAAAGATAGATCTCCGGGTGTTGCGTCAAGCGCCTAACGATCATCTCGGCTTCTTCGGCACTGAAACCTTTGAGCTTGTAGTAGGCGACTTGTTCGGTAAACTCGCCCTGCGGATCGTCGGCCATCTCGCGTTTCTCGAGATCTATGGTCGCCTGGACGACCTCGCGCTCGGCTTTGCGTCCAAGATACTCGCCCACGCCCATGGAGAGTGCGCCTGCCAAGAGCGCCAAAAATCCGCTGATGAAAACGGCAGAGCGATCGCCTTCGGCGACGCCGACGCCGGTGATGATGCCCAGCGTCGTGAGAATGCCGTCTTGAACGCCGAATACGATCTCACGAATGCTGCGTCGCTTCTCCAGCGCCCGGCGCTGCTGCGTGTCGGGAATGCGCGGCCGCACTTTCTGCCATCCCGGGACGTCGACGACGACGTTTTCCACCGGCGGCGTCGGATTGGACGCGTTGTGAAGCTCCGCCATGCGGCACTGCTTGAAGGTAGCCAAGCGCAAGTCCTACAATCTGCTCGCATGGCCAGACTGCTTTCGACGGTGGCCGTGCTTGCCGGCCTCACGTCCGCAACGATTCTTCCCGCGCGCGCCGACAATTGGCCCGTCTTTGGTTACGATCCCGCGCGCAGCAGTTTCAACTCCGCCGAGCGAACCCTGACCGTCGGCAACGTGCACCGGTTACGCGAGAAATGGCAGATTTCGCTTCCATCGGTTGCCGACTCGACGCCGATCGAGCTCGATCGCGTCAAGATCGGGCACACCTACCGATCTATGCTCTACCAGACCACCAAAAACGGCATAACGCTCGGAATCGACGCGATGACCGGCAACATCGTTTGGCGCTTTACGACGACCGGTTCGAAGATTACGAACTCGACGCCGGCGGCCGATCCATCCGGAAAGTTCATCTATGCACCGGGCGTCGACGGCATGATCCACAAGCTGTCGGCCGGCAAAGGACGCGAGCACCGCGGCGGCGGGTTCCCGGCGCGCATCACGCGGCTTCCCAACACCGAGAAAGACGCGTCTCCGCTCAACGTCGCCAACGGCTACCTCTACGCCGTTACCTCCGGCTACTTCGGCGACGCGGTACCGTACGACGGACACGTCGTAGCCGTGCGTTTGAGCGACGGGAAGGCCACCGTCTGGAACTCGCTCTGCAGCAACAAGCACAAGCTGCCGACGGCGGGATCGTGTTCCGCCCAACGCTCCGGCATTTGGGCGCGCGGTGGTGCGGTCGTCGATCCGGATCCGACGATGAATGGACGCATCTACGTCGCAACAGGCAACGGTGACTTCGACGCCAATCAAGGCGGACACAACTACGGCGACTCGGTGATTTCGCTGACTTCCGACGTGATGTCGATCCTTGGAAGCTATACGCCCACGAACTACGATCAGCTCGACCAAGGTGACGTCGACCTGGGAAGCACGACGGCGACGATGCTTCCGGCGCAAGCCTCGAGTCAGACGCCGTGGATGCTCACCGAAGGTGGCAAGGACGGCGTGCTCAAGCTGATCAATCGCGCCGCAATGCCGGGCGTCGGCGGCGAGCTGCAGTTGATCGACATGCCGGGCGGCCTCTTCTCCGCGCCCGCGGTTTGGACGGATGGATCGAACAACGCCTGGATCTTCTTGGGTTTCTCCTACGTCGTCGAGGCCTTCCGCCTCCAGACGTACTCCGGTGTCAGTAAGCTCGTCGGCGCTTGGCAGTCGAGCCCGGGGCAGACCGGCGGTGAGGGGACGTCACCCGTCGTCGCCAACGGCATCGTCTTCGTCGCCTTCGATGGTGCGCTCGTCGCGCTCAACGCCGTTACGGGCAATCTGTTGTGGAGCAGCGCGAACTACGGCTCTGCTCCGTCATTCGGAACGGTTCACTGGCAAAGCCCGATCGTGGTCAACGGTTGGCTTTACTGTTCGGATCAAAGCGGACACCTAACCGCTTACGCGCTGAAGTAACCTCTGCCGCTCGTCGGCCGTTAGGGCCGGCTGCGGCGGCATCGGGCGCAGCCAAGCCGGCTCGTTGCGTGAAGCGGCCGTAAGATAGCGCATTGAGGGAACGAATGGAACTCCGTCAAGAGCCGCGCGCTTCTGCCGCAACTCTTCGGCCTTAACCGGTTCCCCCTTGGCGAAAACCTCGCACGCAAGTTCCGGCCAAAGGGCGACGCTGCCCGAGATGCAGCCCGCTGCGCCGCGCATTTTCGCTGCGAGCAGATCGCTCTCCGAACCGGGGAAAATTTTGAGCCGCGGATGCTTTTCCAACACGCCCGCTTGAAGCTGCGCGTCGTTCGAGCTGTCTTTCATCCCGCAAATTACGTTGCCGAACGCGGCGACGAGCCGGTCGATGAGGCTCAGGCTAAACGCGATACCGCTCATTCGAGGAAAGTTGTAGAGCAATATCGATTGCGGCCCCGGATTCACGCGGGTGAGAAGGGCCTCGAAGAACGCTAGAACGGCCTCGTCGCCTACCTCGCGGAAAAAGAAGGGCGCCATCACCAGCGCCGCACGCAACCCGCAATCGAAGGCCGCGCGCGTCTGTGCGGCCGCATCGTCCAGCGATGCGGCGCCCGTCCCGGCCATCAGCCGTTCTTTCGGCAGACCGCTCGATGCGATCGCCTCCATGAAGCGTACGCGCTGATGCGCGCTAAACGACATCGCCTCACCGGTCGTACCTAACAGATTCAGCCCGCTGCAACCGCGCTCGAGGAGTTCGCGGTAGTAGGGTACGGCGACCGATGGATCGGGATCGAACGTCTCGGTCACCGGCGTGAGTACCGCGGACCAAATACCGCCTAGCTGGTCGCTCACCGCAAGAATGCGCCTTTCAGGAAGAAGGCGACGTTGGCCGGGCGCTCTGCCAGCCGCCGCATGAGATAGGGAAACCAATTCTTCCCAAACGAGACGGACAGGCGCACGCGGTAACCGCGTTCGAGCGTGCGCCGGGCGAGCGGCACGCCAACGCCGTAGAGCAGCTGGAACTCGAACCGGCCTCGCTTGGGGATGCCGCGCGATTCGGCAAACGCAGCGACGCTATCGATAATTTTCGGATCGTGGGTGGCGATCGCGGTATAGCCGTCGTGCGAGAGCGCCACCTCGGCCATCTTGAGGTAGTTCTCGTCCACGTCGCGCTTTTGTGGATAGGCAAGATTTGCAGGCTCGAGATACGCTCCCTTAACGATGCGGACGTTGGGCGCCAGCGGCAACGCTGCGCTAAGGTCGCCGAGACTGCGATAGAGATAGGATTGCAGCACGAACCCGACGTTGCCGAAGCGCTCTCGCAACCGCCGGTAGATGGTCAGGGTCGCGTCTACGTAACGCGACTGTTCCATGTCCATTCGAACCGTTCTGCCGCCCTCTTCTGCGGCCGCAACGATCCGAGCTGCATTAACGAAGGCGAGTTCGGGGTCGAGGTCCAGGCCAACGTGCGTAAGCTTAAAGGCGACGTTTGCATCCAAGCCTTCGCGAACAAAGGCGCGCAGGAGCGCACAATATTGTTGCGCTACGGCATCGGCCTCGTCGCGGTCGCCCACGCTTTCGCCAAGAATCGTTCCCGCGACGGCAAAGCCTTGCGCCGTCGTAGCTCGAGCAACCGCAAGAAACTCATCGGTCGTCTCGCCGGCCACGAATCGGCGAGCGCCGAGGCGCATGCCATACCGAGTCACGGCGCGGCGCACCATGGCGCTGTCGGCCGCCATCAGGATTCCAGCGCGTAACGGCCGATCCAGCAAAGAGCTCACGCGCCTTGGTTCATTCCGCGCGGATAGGAACCCGCTAAGCCGAAGGGAACGGCGACCCGGTGAATCCCGCATGGGTCTTGGTGGCCGCGATCCTCGGCTCGTCAATGATTTTCATCGACAGCACCGCGGTCAACGTTTCGCTTCCCGTCCTTCAGCGAGAGCTGCACGCGACGACGGCGCAAACGCAGTGGGTGATCGAAGGCTACGCTCTCTTTCTCTCGGCGTTGATTCTGGTGGGCGGTGCGCTCGGCGACCTGTACGGAAGGCGCCGCACGTTCTCGATCGGCATCGTGATCTTCGCCCTCTCTTCGATCGCTTGCGGATTGGCGGCCAATCCAGCCCAGTTAATAACAGCGCGATGCATTCAAGGTGTAGGCGGCGCAATTGCGACGCCGGGCAGCCTGGCGTTGTTGAGCGCCGCCTACGAAGGCGAGGCGCGAGGACGCGCGATCGGAATGTGGTCGGGATTCTCGGCTTTGACCTCGGCGGTTGGACCGGTGCTTGGCGGCTGGCTCACGCAAAACTACTCGTGGCGCTACGTCTTCTTCATCAACATCCCGATCGCGATCGGCGTCTTGCTGATCCTCACGCTCGCCGTTCCCGAGAGCCGGGACGACTCGGCACCGCGGCGCATCGACGTCGTCGGAGCGATGCTCGCCACGGTTGGGCTCGGACTGCTCGTCTACGGGCTAATCGACTCCAACGGCGGCCGCGTCTCCGTGCCGGCGATCGTGGCCATCGCCGCCGGAGCCGTCGCACTCTATCTGTTCGTCAGGCACGAGCGGCGCGTGCCCGACCCGATGGTGCGTTGCGATCTCTTTGCCTCTCGCACGTTCACCGTCGCCAACGTTTATACGTTCTTTCTCTACACGGCAATCGGCGGCAGCCTCTATTTCGTCCCGTTCGTGCTGATCAACGTGCACGGCTATCCACCGACGGCAGCGGGCGCCGCATTGCTCCCCTTTATCGTCATCATGGTAGCCGCAGCGCGCTGGTCGGGAGGCCTGGTTGCGCGCATCGGCGCTCGCACGCCGCTGCTCTTCGGCGCGATTCTAGCGGGGATCGGATTCGCGGCCTATGCCGTGCCGGGCAGCACCGGCTCGTACTGGACGACGTTTTTTCCGGCGGCGGTTCTGCTGGGCTGCGGCGGCGCGCTCTTCGTCGCTCCGCTGACGACGACGGTGATGAACGCGGTGCCGGTCGAGCACGCCGGCGTCGCGTCGGGAATCAATAACGCCGTGGCGCGAACGGCCGGCTTGATCGGCATCGCGGCACTGGGCATCGTCGTCACCAACGCACCCTCCTATCTGTGGGGATTTCGCGGGGCGATGATCGCCTCGGCCGCGCTCGCTTTGATCGCCGCGGCGACGGCCGGAATCTGGCTGCAGCGAGAACCGCGCTTACGTCGCGTGAACCAATGAAATCGCCCGGACCAAGCCGAACGTTTTGAACGATGAAGTTTTGGAGGTCGAGCCGGGCGGTCGCGCTGAGTTTATCGGCGCTGGTTTCTA